>CAZXDQ010000406.1:0-2091 GCA_964639405.1 uncultured Syntrophomonadaceae bacterium
ATGTACCTTTGGTTGTTACCTTCAATATAGACCTGTTCTACCACCTGGCTGGTGGAAAACAACTTCTCAATTTTGGCCGGAGCCACATTTTTACCTGTGCTTAAGCAAATGATATTTTTCTTGCGATCTACTATCTTAACATAGCCTTCATCGTCAATAACTGCCAGATCGCCTGTCTTAAATTCCCCCTCCGGGGTGAAGGATTCCTGGGTTTCTTCGGGGAGGTTAATATACCCCTCAAAGAGTCCTGCTCCACCAACGATATATTCGCCGTCTTCTGCGATTCTGCCGGTAGATCCGTTGGCTGGTTTGCCAATAGTGCCGGGCTTGATCCCGCCAGGGGGGTTAAAAGCGCAGGCAGTAGCGGTTTCAGTGAGTCCATAGCCTTCCAACACCCGAATCCCCATGGCATAGAAAAACTCCGCCAGTTCTGGAGACAAAGCCGCCGCTGCAGAAAAAGAGAGTTTATAACGCTCTCCAAAGCGCTCCCGTACCTTTTTAAAAATCCGATCGGCAAAAGCGAATTTGATGCGCAGACCCAGCGGCAAGTCCTTACGCACGTCATAGTCAAAACTCATGTTGATGCGCCCTTTATCATCTTTGCGATACTCCAGCACCTGTTTACCTATTTCCAGGGCCTTATTAAACAACTTGGCTTT
Source organism: uncultured Syntrophomonadaceae bacterium (assembly GCA_964639405.1). Lineage (GTDB taxonomy): Bacteria > Bacillota > Dethiobacteria > DTU022 > PWGO01 > CAZXDQ01. The sequence continues at coordinate 660 of CAZXDQ010000406.1, forward strand.
TCGAGGGTTCTGCTCCATCTGTTCCATCAAAGTCTTGTAGATCCTCTCATAAAGGCGGGGGACACAGTTGAACCAGGTGGGTTTGTATTTCTGCAAGTCTTCCACAATAGTAGATGGACTGTCCGCATAAGCCACACAGGCCCCCACATTAACCGCTAACATCTGGGAAACTCCCCGATCAAACACGTGGGCAAGGGGCAGGAAGGAAAGATTTACGTCTTCCTCGGTAATAGATATTCCCCATTCGCGAAACTGTTCCAGCGAATGGTACAAGCGGGAACTTAAGGTCCAATGGGAAAGAATAGCGCCTTTGCCCCTGCCGGTAGTCCCCGAAGTGTAAATTATGGTAGCCCAATCGTCCAAGGTTAACTCCTGCCAACGCTTGTGATAGTCTTCCCGGTAGTGCCGAAGGTACTCCTCGCCCCTTTCCATTAACTGTGCCAGATTCATCACTTTTTCATGTTCTCCCTGATAATCAAGATCCATCATGATAATCTTTTCCAGGTAAGGCATGGAATCAATTCCGGATAGAGCTTTATCCAATATCTCCTGGTTCCCCACCATTAAAAAGCGGCTCTGAGAGTCGTTGACAATGTAAGATATTTCGTTGATAGATACCGTGTGGAATATGGTTACCGTTACGCCTCCAGTATTAATAATCCCGTAATCCACTTGGACCCAGTAAGGGCTGTTATAGGACATAATGGCAGCCCGATCCTGCTTTTCAAAACCCAAAGAAAGAAGCCCTCCGGCTATTTTTTCTACCCTCTCCTGCATTTCCCGATAAGTAAACTGTCCTTGTTCTTCCCCAGGATACAACTCCTGGTTGAACATCTGGGCAGGCCGTTGGGGGAACTTTTCGCAGGTATTATAAAACATTTCACTTAAAGTCATATATTTTTTTTCTTCTTTCATCCATTTAACCCCCTAAGTTCAGAACATTTTGATATGATTTAACCCCGGGGTAAGCTTATCCTAACCCCTGTTACCATTCTTTCTCTTTTATGTTTTCTAAGGATTCATCTCGTACTGATCCTTATGGGCCAATACGTGATGGTTCCAAACTCTCCAGTAACGATCCTGATCCACCACCGGCTTCTTAAGCATGCGCTGAAAATAATCCATTTGCTTCTCCGTAGAACTGGCTTTACTGTATAGCTTCAGGGAGAAATTAGAAAAGTCCCTTACCATAAAATCAAAAATTTGATCCACCAGTTCTCCCTCTACTTGGTAAATTTCTGCATTTTCCAAAATAAGTTGCCCGTAAACCACCAAAGTAAACAGTTCACCCAACTGCATGAGAAAGTCGGTGTCTTTCTGCTGTTCTTCATCAGGGGACGCCGACATGAGGAATTCTTTAAATAAACCTATCTGTTCCTTGAAAACCTCCACGTTAGGCTGATTCCATTTGGCATAAACCTGGTTATAATCG
>CAZXDQ010000407.1:0-2085 GCA_964639405.1 uncultured Syntrophomonadaceae bacterium
TCTTATCTGCTGCATTTTGTGCTTCTAAGTAATTATTTTGAGGTACTAGAAAAAAATCCACCCCCGATCTTTCGGCAGCTTGTACTTTTTGGGGCACTCCTCCAATACTTCCGATTTCTTGGTTAAGGTTAATGGTACCGGTTCCCGCTATCGAATGACTTCCGCCTAAAGATTTACCTTCAGATAACTGGTCAAGGAGCTCCAAAACAAACATCATGCCAGCAGAAGGACCACCGATAGGACCTGCGTCAATTTCTATGGATAGGGGGAGATCTGCTTCCCACTCTAAAGCGCTGATCAATATACCTAAAGCTGCTTCATCTGGGTCATCGTCATGGGGAACGGTATCAGAAATCACTTCTTTTATGTTTCCATTTCGCTCTACAGTGAGTTCAACCTCATCTCCAATATTCCGGCTTTGAACCAAGGATATTACTTCGTCTACTACATTAACTTCCTTGCCGTCAACTTTTTTGATAACATCGCCTACTTCTAAAAGATCTTGTGCCGGGCTTTCTTCTAAAAAGTCATACACCTGAACCCCTTTACCGGTTATTTCTACTTCATATCCGGCTTCCTGGAGGGCGATTACTTTAGCCATTAATTGGCTTTCTTCCATCCATTTTTGTAACATTTCCTGATATTCTTCTTCATCCAGGTGAGGAGGGATGGTGTCATCATGGAGGCGGATCTCCACACCTGGATTAATGGCGCCGTAAAGCAACCAGAGCAAATTGGCTTGCTGCTTCTTTACAGTTACCAGGTAAAAACTACTTTCTCTAGATGAGTTTTCTTCTAAATAACTGTTTTTAATGGTAACCATTTGATTCAGATTTTCTGCTTCTCCTGGTTTTACTAATAAATAAGGAGTAGGTAAAAAAGCGGCTCCTGCCAATATTATTGCACACAAAATTAAAAGGATTATTTTAACTCTTACTTTACCCATAAATTCCTCCTTTTTTTGGAAAGCAAAGATTTTATCTGGGGAAGCGCTTTCTTGGCAGCAACTTCTCCTCTTCGGATAGTTTCTTCTGTTCTGCTAAAATCCGTAGGAGATAAGTCTCTCAGATCAGGGGTAATTAAAATGTCACTATTTTCTGTTCGATGACGGGTAATTTCTTTGGACATCACATCAATAGTTTTAAATATCACGTCGAAAATATTGTGAAGAGGATAGTTATCCAAATAAGCCGTCACATCAACAGCAATATTAATGTCTGCTCCCATATTTCTGGTTACTTCTACAGGGACCCTTTCTAAAACTCCTCCATCCACCAGGACCATGTCTTCAGTGCTTAAGGGGTTGAAAACTCCAGGGATAGCACAAGAAGCTCTCACAGCTTTGGCAACCGAGCCTTTTTGCATTATTACTCGATGCCCTTGGTTAAGATCTACAGCAACAGCGGCAAAGGGTAGCCACAGATCATCAAACCTACTCTGGCGGGTCAAGGATTGAATCAATTTTTCCAGCCTTTCACCTGACAATAGCCCCATACGGGGGACGGTAAGATCCATCCAGTTTTTTCTGTTTATGCGCTGGGCCAGTCTCTCTATGGTTTGGATTTTCATGCCGCTAGCGTAAAGGGCACCTATTACGCTGCCCATACTGCTTCCAGCTACTATATGCAGGGGTATATTTTCTTTTTGCAGGATTTTTATAACACCTATATGAGCTAAGCCCCTGGCGAATCCGGCACCTAATGCTATTCCAATCAAAGGTCTGCTTTCGATGGTAATCCCACTCTTTTCATTTAGTTTCTTTCTAAACGGGGAAGCTTATAATTATCCTTGCTTAGACACGAAATGAGTTGAAGTAAATTAAATATTCCAGTGATAGAAGTGTACGTTTCCCCTTTCCACCATCCTTTGAAGCATCTTTTTGGCTGCGCCCTTGAAACATTGCCGAGAAAAAGGAATTAAAAAAGCTAACGCCAGCACATCGGTAAGGACGCCTGGAGTGAGCAGTAATGCTCCAGCCAGGAGCAAGAACAGACCATCAAGCATAAAATGGGTGGGTAGTTGTCCGAAGGAGAGCTCTTGTCTGATGCGGTGCATAACCATGGAATCTTGATGTTTTAACAGTAT
>CAZXDQ010000408.1:0-2073 GCA_964639405.1 uncultured Syntrophomonadaceae bacterium
TCCAGGATAGCATATGCAGCTGCAGGTGAGAACATTTCTTGAACTGGACCAAATGAAGGAAAAATAGATATGTGGGCTGAAATAAAAGGGCTTTTAAAAATAAATATTAAAGCCTTAAACCGGATCAATTCTCTACCAGAAGTTATTATATCTACCCTTCACAATAATTCTCCTGTGAAGGCAAAAACTAAAGTGGCAGGTACCAGGGTAATACCATTAGTGACTGAAAATAAAATACTTGCTCAAGTGGATAAGATTTGTAAGGAAGAGGGGGCTATTGTTGATGTTAAGCCATTTAAAGAGTCGAAAGTTGGTCTTGTTATTACGGGAAAAGAAGTATATGAAGGCAGGATTGAGGATGCATTTTTGCCAGTACTGAAAGAAAAGATATTAAATTATCAGCAGCTACCTCCTACTGTTGTTTATTCTCCAGATGATTTCCGGCAAATTAGTACTAAAATAAGTGAAATGATCGATGAAGGGATGGATATGGTTGTTGTTACCGGAGGAATGTCGGTGGACCCGGATGATGTTACCCCCAGGGGAATAAAAGAAAGCGGGGCGGAAATTGTAAATTACGGTGCTCCTGTTCTCCCTGGTGCTATGTTTTTATTAGCCTATCATGAGAGTGTCCCTATTGTGGGACTTCCTGCCTGCGGCATGTTTTATAAAACTACGGTATTCGACTTAATATTACCTCTCTTGCTTGCGGGTGAAAGAGTATCTGTTAAGGAAATAGCTCTTCTGGGCCATGGTGGACTTTGTAGAGGCTGTAATAGTTGTATATTTCCTAATTGCAGCTTTGGAAAGGAGAGAATATAATTGGAGCAAAAACAAATCCTAAGACAAGCTTTAAATTGTTTGGAAAAAAACAAACCAATTGTCCTTGTAACTGTTGTGGAAACTTCTGGCTCTACTCCTTCAAGGAGTGGTGCTAAGATGATAGTTTATGAAGAAGGAGAAATAGAGGGTACTATTGGTGGTGGTGCAATAGAAGCTAAAGTTATTGAAAAAGCAAAGGAGGCAATGGAAGAAAACAAAAACTTTTTTTTAAACTATGATCTAGGGAACAAAGAAGCTTCACAGATTGGAATGGTTTGTGGTGGCAGTATAAGTGTTTTTATAGAGCCGCTTTTGACCGGGCCTGTATTATTATTGGTGGGAGCAGGTCATATCTCTCAAGAAATTTCAAAGCTGGCTTCAAGAATTGGCTTTCAGATAGTGGTAGTTGATGACCGGCCTGAATTTGCCTGTGAAGAAAATTTTCCTCAAGCAGATAGTATTTATGCAAGTGATATTAGCCAATCCATTAAAGAATATCCTATTGATGACAGTACTTATGTAGTAATTGTCACAAGAGGTCATCGCCACGATGCAATAGCACTAGAAGAAGTAATAAACTCACCTGCTAAATATATCGGTATGATAGGCAGTAAAAATAAAGTACGCACTATACTTGATGATTTGCGAGAGAAGGGTTATCCGGAAGAAGCGATAAAAAAAATATATACTCCCATTGGCTTAGATATCGGCGGAGACACCCCTGGAGAGATAGCCATTAGTATTATGGCCGAGATCCAACAGGTTAGATACAAAAAAGGGGGAGAGAACCTTGCTACCTGAGCTTGTAGTTATTAGATATACCTGTTATATTTCCGATGAAGCTAGAGCCGTAGGCGGTAGTGCTTTGGAAGCAGTGTTGGCCTTGAGAGCTGAGAAAGAAGGGGGGAGAAATAAAAATGATGTCGATAAGTGTTAGTAAGCAGCTGCCAGGATTTAAACTTGATGTTGAATTTAATTTGGCTGATAAAATAGTTTTCATAAGAGGGGCTTCTGGTGCTGGGAAAACTACTCTCTTAAAATGTATTTCAGGTTTATTAAAGCCTGATTGTGGCGAGATTAATTTAAATGGAAGTAGTTTTTTTAACTCTAATAAAAATATCAATACATCTCCCCAGCAAAGAGAAATTGGGATCTCTTTTCAAGATTATCTTCTTTTTCCACATTTGTCTACCCGAGATAATATAACCTACGGTTTAACATTGCATGAGAATTTAAAAGACAATATGCTTG
>CAZXDQ010000409.1:0-2065 GCA_964639405.1 uncultured Syntrophomonadaceae bacterium
AAACCCGCTGTTTTTATTGAATGCTCTGCAGCAGGGGGCTGACGGAGTGCTGGTTTCCGGTTGCCATCCAGGTGATTGCCACTATTTAGAAGGGAATATGTATTCCCGGCGAAGGTTCGGTCTGATGAAGGAATTAATGGAGTTTGTAGGAGTGGATCCCCGCCGTATCCAGATGAGCTGGGTATCCGCTTCGGAAGGTGGTAAATGGAAAGAAGTAGTGGAAAAAGTAATAGAAGATGTCAGGGAAGTTGGTCCCTTCAAGCAATTCCAGAGGGATAAGATAAACTGGTAGGGGGGAGAATAACTTGATAGATCAAGAAACCATACGCGAAAAAGCTAAAGAGGTGGTATCCCGGGAAGATGTGAAACACCTGATAGGGTGGCGAAAGGGGACTTTTGGTTATCGGGTTTCCCCGCATTGGGTGGAAAGCTCCGCTGATGCCGAAGAACTTATTTTCTCTCCCCTTTGTTCTCCCAACTTGACCACCTATCTTACCCTGGAGGAAAAGCTCCCCCTCCCGAAAGGGGAAGAACCAGATCGGCGCAAAACTGCTCTTCTAGTCAAAGGATGCGACAGTAGAGCGGCGGTTCAGTTGATTACTGAGCGTGGTGTAGAAAGGGAGCAGGTGTTACTAATAGGGCTTCCCTGCAGGGGAGTGGTAGATCTACGAAAAGTAGAAGAAAAGTTCCCAGAAATCACAGCTGGGGTAGATGCGGAGTGGAATCAGGATAAGATAGTGTTAAAAATGCCGGAAGGGGAGCAGGAAGTTTCCCGGGAAGAAATCCTGGATAACCATTGTTTAAACTGTCGTTATCCCAATCCGGTTTTGGCCGATGAAATGCTGGGGGAAGAGGTAGAAACTTGGAGCGAAGGCAAAGATGCCGAGGTAGGAAAATTAGACCAGGCTACTCCTTCAGAAAGATGGGCTTTTTGGGAGCAGGAGTTTTCCCGGTGTATAAGGTGTTACTCTTGCCGAAATGCTTGTCCTATGTGCTATTGTGAAGATTGTGTCTTGGACCGCCTTAATCCTACCTGGATATACCGGTCTGTAAATTACAGCGAGAACACAGCATTTCATATTGCCCGCGCCTTTCACCTGGTGGGCCGCTGTGTTGGTTGTGGGGAATGTGAAAGGGTTTGCCCTGCGGGCATCCCCCTGGGGAAACTTAATCAGAAGTTGGTGGAAGAGGTGCGGGACAATTACGGATATGAAGCGGGATTAGATCCAGAAGATGTACCATTCCAAGCCAGCTACTCTCCTCAGGACCAGGAAGACTTCATACATTAGAGGTGGGTGAGATAATGTCTGAAAAAATATTACAGAAGGAAAAATGGCCTAACTTCGTCCAGGCTCTGGCAGATGCCCGCGAACTGTGGCTTCCCACGGAAGATGGCCCGTTGCATAAGTTTGCTCCTTATGACCAGGAGGGGCAGGGAACCCAAGCTCAAGCGGTAGAAAGTTACACTAACAGCGCTATTCCTCCTAAAACAGCGGCTTTTCCTCAAACAGAAACCATGTTCTGCTTTCGCTTGGGGGAAGAAGAGCTGGAACTTCCCCAAGAGGACCAAGGCAAAGTCCTTTTGGGGGTTCGCCCTTGTGATGCTAGAGCACTGGAAATAGTAGACAACCTGTTTGAATGGGAAGAGAATGATCCTTATTACTGGGACCGCCGAGAAAAAACCATTTTGGTGGGACTGGCTTGTAACGAGCCCTTTTTAAATTGTTTCTGTACTTCCTTAGAAGGTAGCCCTGGTTCTACTCAGGGTTTGGATGTGCTCATGGTAGATTTGGGGGAAAGTTACTTCTTAAAGGGAGTTACTGAAAAAGGGGAGAAACTTCTCCAAGAAGTAGGAAATACCTTGGAAGATGCTTCTGGAGAAGGCAAGGAAGCTGATAGAATCGTTAAAGAAGCTGAAAGCAAAATTATTAGAAAAGTAGACGTGGAAAAAATCCCAGAGAAACTTCCCCACTTATGGGACGCACCTCTGTGGGATCAAGTTTCTCGTGCTTGCTTGGGATGCGGGGCTTGTACCTTTTTGTGTCCCACCTGTCATTGTTTTGAT
>CAZXDQ010000410.1:0-2051 GCA_964639405.1 uncultured Syntrophomonadaceae bacterium
TGCTTTATATAATCCAAAGTTATCAGAACTAGAAAGGTTTAATTATATTTACTAAAAGTGAATATATACTGCTGTTTGTTGCTAGAAGAATGCAGGAACTTTATTATCTTTTAAGTTTTTCAAGCTTATTGTTAATTTCTGACAGTCCGTTAAGGACTGTCAGAAAAGGTTTGGCTGGCAAGCGAAGTAAGATTTGAACTTAAGACTACCTAACTGTGGCAAATGTGCTTACAATATACTAAGAATTATTTAGGGCATTAAATTGGAATTCTTGCCGCCAAATCGTTAGTTTATATAAGCAACACTAAAAATTCGTTAGGTTGTAAGTTGCTCTATACTATTACTTACTGCGTTCATTTCTAGAATTTTGCTAGAAAAATATATTAAGGCTTATCAAAATTATAATGTTGGCACTGCACTAAAACAAGTCAACTACCCCCCCCTACTAATAAAAGATGTTATTTATCAAGCACTTTAAAACTACTAACAGTATATTTTAAAGACCTTTCTATTTTATTGAATATAGCTGCTTATTAATTAAAGGGTCTCGCTCGGGAGCAAAACTAATTACGACTGGTCGATACTCTTGTAATAAAGTTATATGGTCATCTGCAATTGTCGATGTGATCAGCTCCTGTGGGGAATAAATCCTTAAATCCATTCTCTGTTCCCATTCTTGCGATATAACATTTGGCAGTAAAGAATTACATTTGTAATGCCAAGGATATTGTGGCGTTTTTTCTTCTACCCAAGCCTCTAGTGCGGCATTATAGGCTGGTTTTGCTAAGTATTCAGGATAAATTCTTTTCATATCGCCTTTTTCTGCGAGGGGAAAGAGTATAGCTGAAATAAAAATAGCTGCTATTTTTTCTATGTCTTCCCTATAATCCCAGAGATAATAAAGCGTTGCCATCTCCCCACGTGATAAATGATCATAATGGTGTAGGCCCACAACACCTGGGCGTCCTTCAAAAAAACGCTGCAACTGAAGCTGTTCTTCCCGAATTTTGCCAGCTTCAAGCCAAGTAAACTGCAATTCCTCCCTTGATGGCATTCCTGGATCATGAATCTTAATTTCTGAGAAAAATGGTTGCAGCTGAATTTGAGAATTATTGATCTTTTCTCGCCATATATTGTACATTTCCTTCCAATCAAATACCATCTTTTCATCACTCCTTTTTATATTTCATGATTCTCTCTTCTATAAACTATTTTGAAGGGGTAGTTGACTCGTTATATCCCAACACCAACACTTGAATTTGTTGAGTCTTAGTTATCTATAAAAAAACTCGTGTGCCTTATTAAAAATCTATGGAAGCACCCAAATTTTGCAGCTTTATTATGGGTGCTCCCATAGACTTGAGCAAATTCAACCAAATGGCTTGATAATAATGCTTCCATTTCATCCATACCTAATGAATCATACATCTTGTTCAGTCTTGGTTTTTCCGTTTTCAACTTTAATTTCCTCTATAAAAGGACACAAATGACAATAATAAGTTTGCCTTCATGAATTATCTAAATAGAAGGCAAATAAAATTCATTCTCTAAAAGTTATTAGTATTTATGTCTTGCGCTTTGTGTGGCAACCCGAATTTCTTGCACCAATTTCTTACAGTATTGTCGGCAACTCCAAATGCCCTCCCAATTTCTGAAAATGAATATTTAAAAATTAGTTTCTTTAATTCTTCCTTTGTTATATTTTCTTTAGGCTTGGCGGCTATTTGCTTAAGATCTATATCTTCATCCCCTACTATATCCTTTATTGCATCATGTTCAATCTTTTTTATGTCTTTGGTCTTTGAAGGCAAACCATACTGCTTGCACCAGTGCCTTACCGCATTATCTCTAAAACCGCATCTTTTACCTATTTTGTCAAACGTGTGGGCATATATAAGTCCTTTAAGCGTTTCTCTGTCAGGCTTTAACTGTATTTCCCGTTCTAAAGATAAATCGAGAAAATGGTTTATTTCAGCACATAACTCTTCTAAAGCTGTATCAAATTCTTTAACTTCATTTGTGCTTTTTTTTGAATAAAAATAACAACTGTT
>CAZXDQ010000411.1:0-2049 GCA_964639405.1 uncultured Syntrophomonadaceae bacterium
GCGAATTTTATGTCTAAACGCAGCCACACTTTAGACCTCCACCCCATATATAACCAGGGGGACAAGATTGACGCTGCCTTAGAAAATGCCTTAACAGAGGCAGAAAATGCCAAAGCAAAGGAACTGGAAATAATCTGTGGAAAGGGAACAGGTCAGTTGAAAAAAAGGGTGTTACGTTTTTTAGACCGCAAGGACATAAAAAACAGGTATCACCGTTTAAAAAAGGATCCCGATAATTTTGGCAGAGTCTTTGTGTATTTTAAGTGGAAATAGAAACCTCCGTTTCTGGAATATTTTAACTTGATTTACTAGGCGCTAGTTAGTTTATAATATGAGTGATAGCTTTTTCAAAATCCGCAAAGCTTCTTTTTTTAGGTAACCATTTTTTAAACCTTTACAATTTCTTTAAAATACCATAAAATAGAGAATATCAGAAAGGAGTGATAAACATGAACGGAAAAGGAGATTTCTTGGCCGGAGTTATAGTGGGCTCAGTAATTGGTGCAGTAGCGGGAATACTCTTTGCTCCTGCTTCCGGTAAAGAAACTAGAGAGCGCATATCGGAAAAGGGCAAGGAAGTCAAAGAGGTAGCTGTTGACAAAGCCCGGGAAAAATCAGAAGAACTGAAAAGCTCTTCTCAAGAGTTGATTTCTAAACTGAGGGAAAAGCTTCCCCACAATCAAGAAGCACAAAATGCCCTCAACGATGCGGAAAAAGAACTATAATAACCATTTACAAAGGGAGAAAATATGGAAGAGAGCGTAGTGTTATACGGCCTGTTGATAACCACCACCATAAACACTATTCTATTGTTGCTTCTGGTAATTGCTCTGGTGAAAGCCTGGTTTATGGTTAGTGGATTGATAAAAAAAGCTGAAAGCATGTTGGAGCGTGGAGAACGAGAAGTTATGTCCACAATTGCTGTAACCCGTACGGTTCTACAGCAGGGAGGCAATCTCCTCGGGAAGCTAACCAACATGCTGGAAAGGTATCTGCTCTTTTCTACTCTGAATCGATTCGCTTCTTCTCCACGATTGTCCAAGCTGATGACCGGGATTGGAGTGGGTTATGGAATAGTTCAAGCTCTACAAAAATACTTTTTCAAAAGCACCGGATAAGTTCTAACGGCTTACAAAGACATCAAAAACCCATGAAATTAAGTTCAATGACTTAATTTCATGGGTTTTTTATTGGTCGACCCCATAGTTATTATTGGTGGAATCTCGCTCTTTATGAGATTTTTCTTGCTCTGCTTGCATTTCTTCAAAGCTCAAAGGTTCCACCGCAGGAAAATGATCCTCAAAGGGGTACTCTCTAGATTTACCGTACTTTCTACAATAACTACGCAAACTCTTCACCCAGAAGCCTCCGCGAAAATGTTGGGGTTCATAAGAAATTACAAATGCTTCAGGATCACAAGTTACAATGTAAGCATAAAGGTCTTCCTGATCTTTTCTGGAGGTTAAAATTTCCATCACTAATCTTTTGCCACTGTAACCTTCCCCTATCCAAGAAGTTATACCAAAACCTTTCTTTCTCAATATTTGCGGTAGAGGGTACTCGCAGTACTTACTAATTACCTTCACCGTTACATAACCCAAAGCCAATCTTTCTTCTATTTTGGTCCCCACCAAAATACCTATCCCAAATCCTCCCGCATATGCAAATAGATTTTGGATGTTCTCCAAATTCTCTATTACCAAACCTATACCTAATACAAATACCAAAGCTTCTCCCGCGCTTACTGCTGCTGCATAATAACGTTGACCTTTCAAGGTAAACATGGTGCGTATAGTAAGAAGAGAAATGTATATAATGTTGATGACAAGAATAATTAAAGGCATGTACCACATAAAATGCAATTCCCCCTATCAAAAAGATGACTCTAGTTAATAATAATCCTATAAATTAAAACTGGCACCGGTATAAATGTATTCCAATCTATCACCCAAGATTTCTTTTAACATAAGGTAAGCTTCCACTCCAGTACAATGACCCGTTAAATACCTCTCTACTTCCATCTCTGCCATTTTTTTACCTAATAAAGCT
>CAZXDQ010000412.1:0-2047 GCA_964639405.1 uncultured Syntrophomonadaceae bacterium
CCCACCAGGTCAGCCCGGCGATAACTAAAAACCTCGAAGTTTTCGTCAAGAATTTCTACTTCCCAATGTTCAGGAGTCAGAGCAGCAATAATTCCAAGTCCCAGCGGTTGGTAGGTGGAATAACGATCGGTCTGGAACTGGGCTTTCCCAGGTGTTACCGGATTTATGAGCAACAATTTTTTTTTCATTTTACTTCCTTTTCTCTATCGTTATTCCACGGAAATTATGTAATAATATAGAGGCTGGCCTCCCTGCTTTAGTTCAACTTCCAATAAAGGAAAAGCCTCCTTGATTAACGACATCAGGGATGCGGCATCTTCATAAGGGGTATCCCGCCCCTGAAGCAGAGTAATTATTTCATCATCTTCACCCAGCATTTTCTGCGCCAAATCAAATGCAACCCCGTTAAGGTCCTTTCCCCAACTGCATATATTTCCATCGAAAAGCCCCAAATAGTCCCCCTGTTTTATCACAGTGTCCGCCACTGTGGCGCTCCTGGTAGCAAAAGTCACCTCACCGGTTTTCACCCCGCCTGCTGCCCTCTCCATAGCGACCTTGTTATCAGCCATTTGGGCTGTCGGCTTGAAAGCCAGGAGCGCTGCCAACCCCTGGGGAACGGTAAATGCCCCCAACACCGTCACTTCTTTTTCACACAGTTCCTGCACCTGCCGGGCAACCGGCTGAACGTTTTTGTTATTAGGCAAAATAATAACCTGCCTATATGGAACCTTTAGAGTCGCTTCCAGCACATCTTCCACCCTGGGGTTCATGGATTGCCCCCCCGGCACAACTTCATCCGCCCCCAGGCTTAAAAAAATTTTCTTCAGGCCGTCACCCGGAGCTATAACTATAATTCCGGTTTTATTTGCCTGACCGTTTTTTGGAGGTAACGGCTGCCAACCTTCCTGCTTGCCCGCGGAGGTGGATAAATGAGAATGTTGTTCTTGCATATTCTCTATTTTTAAATCATGAAGGGTACCGTACTGCAAGCAGGTACTTATAACTCGTCCCGGTTCTCCCGTATGAATATGTACTTTTATTATCCCGCCCTGGTTAACAAGCAACAGGGATTCACCCTGCTGTTCGAGGATACGACGCAGTTCCTTATCCCTACCACCTGCTCCCTTGATGACTAGCTCACTGCAATAAATATTTTCGAGGTTAAAACATGCGTCCTGCTTCTGGCGGGCTAAAAAGGGCTCATGGCCGGTTTCAAAATCTCGCCCTACAGGTTCCCAAAAATCACCCACATCATTCCGCAGGGAATAAAGGCACCCTTCCATAAAAATAATGAGGCCCATGCCCCCCGCATCCACTACTCCGGCCTCTTTCAAAGCGGGTATCATATCAGTAGTTAGGGCAAGCATCTCTTTGCCACTACTGATAGCCTCTTCCAGCAAACCGTGGATATCGGCGCCGCCGCGGGCTGCTTTACTTGCTCCCCGGGCCGCCTCCCGGCCCACGCTAAGGATGGTCCCCTCCACAGGGTTGGAAACAGCCCTATAGGCGAAAACCACGCTGTACCATAAAGCCTTGCTCAGCTCCCGGGCACTGGCATTTTTTTTCCCCTGTAGCCCTCTGGCAATACCTCGCAATAATTGGGAGAAAATCACCCCGGAGTTCCCGCGGGCACCTAAAAGCGCCCGTGAAGCCACCAGGCCGGAAAGTTCACCCAGAGAGTCTCCTTTATAACCGAAGCAAACCTCTTCTACTTCTTTTAAGGTGGCCCTCAGGTTGGTGCCGGTATCTCCATCGGGAACCGGAAAAACATTTATTGCGTTGAGGGTTTCTTTCTCCTTTTCCAGTAGACGGCAGGCACCACCAATCATTTTTTTAAAGTCTTCCGCAGTAAGGAAAACAGGCCCTGCATCCGTTTGAGTTTTCATAGGCCATCCTCCTTTTTATGCAGGCAGAGCCTAATACTTTGGCCAGTAGGCCACTCCTATAGCCCCGGGGCCAATATGTATGCCAATGGCGGGGCCCAGTGTCCAGACATCCAGGACAGCCTCGGGGGCTTCACGGAGGATAGCTTGCCTGACCTGTTCCA
>CAZXDQ010000413.1:0-2046 GCA_964639405.1 uncultured Syntrophomonadaceae bacterium
GTTACTTGCGCTTGTGGTGAATCTTTTGAAACGGGTTCTACCAAAGAGAACATAAAAGTAGAAATTTGCTCCCGTTGTCACCCTTTCTTTACAGGAAAGCAGAAGTTTGTAGATAGTGGAGGCCGGGTAGAGCGCTTTAAACGGAAATACGGTAGGCAATAATTTATGGTAGGAAGTAATTGATTATATTGGTAGCAGGTTATTGATAGCAGGGTTTTATTAGACGCCGAGGTTTATTAGTGCAGACCTGCTCTTTTTTTATTTAATTGCTGCCGTAAGGTATGGAAATCGACGGGGGTGAATAAATGAGTTCTCAGCCGTGGTTAGGCGGTCAGGCAGTAATGGAAGGTGTCATGTTGCGGAACCGCAATGAGATGGTAGTGGCGTGCCGTAAAAGCCAGGGAGACATAAGTATTCACCGGGAAGAAATATCTACCCTGACCCGACGCTACCCCTTCCTGCGCTGGCCATTAATCAGAGGGGTAGTTGCTTTTGTGGAAGCCTTATCGGTGGGGATAAAAGCTCTGAACATATCTACAGCCAGTGTACTGGAAGAAGAGGGAGAGGAAATGCATCCGGTGCACACTGCGCTTACTATAGCAGTAGCTTTGATTTTGGCTGTGGGACTTTTTTTCCTCTTGCCCACGTTTTTGGCCAATTACGTGCCATCGATGCATCCTATCTTTTCAAATTTATTGGAAGGGCTAGTCAGGATATTTATTTTTATTGCTTATATTTTTCTAATCAGCCGTTGGGGTGAAATTCAACGCTTTTTTGCCTATCACGGGGCAGAGCACAAAGCTATCTACTGCTATGAAGCCGGCAAAAGTCTGAGCGTAGAAAACGCTGCCGGATTTAGCATCAGACATCCTCGTTGCGGTACAAGCTTTATGCTCATAGTCATGATAGTAAGTATACTGTTATTTAGTTTTTTTGGATGGCCGGGTCTGTGGCAGAGATTTTTAATTCGCATTGCCTTACTTCCTTTAGTGGCAGCCATTTCTTACGAATTAATACGTCTAACTTCTCAAGCCAGATTCAAGCCTTTAAAGATATTGGCCCTACCAGGGCTTTGCCTGCAATATCTTACCACACGCGAGCCTGATAACTCCCAAATGGAAGTAGCTTTAGAAGCCCTGCGTAACCTTATTAAGGATACCGAAAACATGGAAATAGATGCTTCGGAAGCGGATGATACCGGAAAAGAAAGCCCGATTCCCGCCGGGAGTGGATAGGAGGTGAGATAAATGTGGGATAAACTGGACGCTATTGAAAAGCGATATGAAGAATTAGAAAAAAAGTTGAGCTCTCCTGACATCGTCTCTCAAACAGACAAGTTACAAAAATACTCTCAGGAGCACTCTAAAATATCTGAAACAGTTCAAAGATACCGGGAATACCGTAAAGTAGCTCAAGAACTATCACAGGCCGAAGAGATGCTGCCTGAAGAGCAAGATAACGAAATGATAGAATTTTTGAAAGAAGAAGTTAAAGAACTAAGCAGGCGCAAAGAAGAGCTTAAAGAGGAATTACAACTGCTTTTACTCCCCCGTGACCCGGGAGACGATAAAAACGTAATCATGGAAATAAGGGCAGGCACCGGCGGCGATGAAGCAGCCCTCTTTGCTGCTGATCTTTTAAAGATGTACACTCGCTACGCTGAACAAAAGGGTTTCAAACTTGAAATACTAGACCTTCATGCTACGGATATCGGAGGGATTAAAGAAGTAACCTTTGCCGTAGAAGGGAAAGGAGCTTATAGCTGTCTTAAATTTGAAAGTGGGGTACATCGAGTCCAGCGAGTTCCGGCCACTGAATCTAGTGGACGCATTCACACCTCTGCAGCTACAGTAGCGGTCCTGGCTGAGGCAGAAGAAATTGAGGTTGATATCAACCCCCAAGATCTCCGGGTGGATACTTTTTGCGCTACCGGTCCCGGCGGCCAGAGCGTAAACACCACCCAATCGGCAGTACGGATTACTCACCTTCCCACGGGCATAGTATCTAATTGCCAGGATGAAAAATCCCAACATAAGAATCGGGATA
>CAZXDQ010000414.1:0-2042 GCA_964639405.1 uncultured Syntrophomonadaceae bacterium
CACCCTGTGGAAAAAAATGAAATCCAGCCTGGATGGTGCTTCCGGTGAGGGGTAGGGGTTTGACCTTAAAAGCGGATTAGGGGTGCTTTCTGAGTAGTCGTCCCGGCGCCGCGGGCGCCATAAATGGAAGATGGAAAATGCTCAGCATAGCTGGTGTTTGGGGTTGGCGAAGGCGATTTTAAGTGAGAAGTTGCCACAACCCTTGAGGCTTTCGAGACTACACGGGCCCATATTAGGGTTTGAAGTAGGAAGTTAGAGTATTGGATTTCATTGGTTTTACATTAACCTCTATCTCATTAGAAGAGAGAGAGGCAACCCATTAAGTCTGAAGCTTAAAACTCCTGTGGTAACAGATAGAGCCTGGAGGGAAGCTCTTTCCCTCCAGGCAGTTCAAATATTTTTTAAGTTTATGAGTTGTCGAGTATTAAAATGCTCTTATGTATCTGTACGATCACACGTGTAAAGCAAGCTTTTATGGCCATTGTTATTAAGCTGTTGAGTTCTGCCATGGGCTGCACTACTCTACCAGGGGGAAATAGATGTCTGTTTCTTCATGCCAGTTTATATCATAATCTTCATAGGTCTTGCCCTCTTTAAACGTAAGTTCCTCCATAACTTGCTGGTATTCTTCTTCAGATTCGGCAAACCATACCCAGATAGATTGGTCACTATATTTACCATCTTTAATCATATTTATAGAGTAAACTCCTTTGGTCCTCCCGCTGTCAGCAATACCAAAATATTCTACAGATAAAGGATATTCCACATCCCTATCCAATATAGGAAACACTTCTGGAATAGCTTCACGAATGGCATAAGGATCATCGACACTGTTGGCTTCCACCATGGCTTCTGCAAGCACTATCATGGCCATATAATTTTGAACATGTTCACCTGTTACCGCAGTTGGATCATGTTCTTCAATAAATTTTTCTTCCAGCTCGTCGTAACTTGGTGTGTACCTGGCTTCCAGTGGTTCTAATGCTATGGTGTTTTCAAGATCATCTAATCCACCCAAAACTTCCTCCAGGTAATTTATTTTAGCCTGGTCAATAAGAATGAATCCTCCTTCATATCCCATTTCTCTGGCCTGTTCTATTGCTAGAGCCGTGGGCGGGTTCGGACCGCCTATAAGAATGGCATCGGGATCCTGTGCCATAATAGCAGTTATTTCGGTAGAATAATCGGTTTGCTCATAATAATCAGTCGGGTGGTCTGCAACGATATTTCCACCCAGGTGGTCTTCCCAGTAAACCTGGAATGATTCCCGCCAGACATCACCGTAAGCACCGGCAGTAACTAGCATGGCCACATCCCTCCATCCTTCTTCCCAGGCTACATCACCTTGGGCTTGTACTCTCGAGGTAAAAGAAGGAGGAATCCACATAACCAGTTCGTTTTCTTCCTGTTCTAGTTCTTCCGGAGTGCTGGTATAAGCCATCATTAAAAACTCATGACCCTCTTCTTCATTAATTTCTAATGTTGGATTTATACCGGTAGCAATAGGATTCCATATAGCTATGGCGTTTTCCACATCCCTTAACCTTTCAGCATTGCTAACCGCTTGAGTAGGATCAGCCTGATCATCCATATATTCAAGCCTAAAAGAGTAATCTTGGCCATCAACTGTAATACCACCGGCATTATTAATATCACTGATAGCCATTTCCACTCCTGCCAGGTTGTCTTCTCCATATTCTGCAGCAGGTCCGCTAAGTGGACCACTAAAACCAATGACTACTTCATTATTTTCAGTTTCTTCTGCCTCCTGACAACCTGAAACAAAAACCATCACCAAAAACAAAATTACACCTGCGGTCAACAAAACTTTTTTCCATGATAACATCTTTTGACCTCCCCCTTTTTTAAATTAAATGTAGGGCGTAAACTCTTAACTTTCACCCCGTATTTGATGTTATATTCTTAGTTTTAGCGCCATCACTCGTATTTCTTAACTATTGTAGCCAATCCCTGGCCTCCACCAATACAGGCGGTAGCCAGCCCGTATTTTCCACCTTCTTTTTGCAGTATGCGGGATACTG
>CAZXDQ010000415.1:0-2041 GCA_964639405.1 uncultured Syntrophomonadaceae bacterium
TTTCTGCTCATAAGTGGGTAAAATGGTTATTTATCAAACCCCAAATTGACTTTTTCACTGGAATCAATAATATGTTAGGGTACAAAACTTGGAAATTTCAAAAACCAGGAAATATGACCATCAGTAAGCCCGGGTAGTAGTATCGGCGCCATATCCCTAAAGTTTACTGAGGCTGCAATATTTAAATCGATGCTCGAACTCGGCTGCTTTGCTTGCTTGGACACCTCTCTGCAGCTGGACTGAAACTTATCCTCCTTTCCGTTAATGCAAATCCAAATTTTGCAGTCTCAAATATCTATCGAGGTGCTGAAGATGAGAAGGACTCAACTAAACCGCGATAAAATTGAAAAAATGCAGCTGTGGTATCCCCTTGTTATGCTGGGGTTGGGGATTGTTCAGCAGATGGTAGTGCAGTGGGTTGTTTTTTTCTATGCTCCTCCTACCCCGGATATGACAGTATATTTAAGTGTGGGACAGATAAGCATGGCGATGGTACTAGGTCGCATTGTCGATGGAGCTGCTGATCCCTTTATCGCGTATTTTAGCGACAGGGCCACATTTAAGTTCGGAAGGCGCCGGCCTTTCATGATTTTAGGTTTCCCCTTTTTACTCTTATCCTTTATACTTGTATGGCGACCTCCCGTGGATGAAGTTTCCGCTTTAAATTTGGTATGGGCTGCTGTTATGCTTTCTTTATTCTTTTTTGCCTACAGTACCATTGTTGTTCCTTATTTGGCTATTCTGCCGGAATTGGCGAGAAATGATGGAGAGCGGGTAAGGTTAGCTACCCTTCAAACTGCTTTATACGGGGCTGGAGTAGGACTCGGTTTTATAGTTTCCACCACTTTATCTCCATTAATCGGTTTTCCGCTTCTTTCTTTATTGGTTATTCCGTTGGCAGCCTTTTGCATACTCGTTCCCTTATGGAGCATTAAAGAGGATTCACAGGGAGATACTGCCGCTGCACCTAGCTGGCGCATGGTTTTTAGTTCGCTTAAAGGTGATTACCCCTTTTTATTTTGGATTTTAACACAGGGGTTGGTATGGTCTTCTTTTACTATTATTGTGATGGTGATACCTTACTTGGGTTCAGCAGTTCTGGGAATAACTTCGCTGGATGATGTCTCTATACCCTTAGGAATAGTTTTTTTGTTGATAGCGGGGTTTGGAGTGTCGGCAGCTTTCCACCTTTTAAATAAAATTGGCAAAGATGCTGTTTACAGGGGTTCTCTCTTGGCAGCAGGGTTTATTCTGGCCCTTTTCTCCCTCCAAGTATTTCAGATTACTCCTGCTCTATTTTTAGCTGCCCTGGTTTTTTCACTGGCAGCAGGGCCGCTTGTGCTGCTTTTTGTCCTTCCTAATGCTGTTGTTGCTGAGTTGGCTGAGCAGCGCAGGAAACTGAAAAAAGAACGCTGGGAAGCGCTGCTTTATGCAGCTCAAGGGATTATTGTGAAGCTCTCCATGGCCGGGGGAGCAGCAATGTTCGGTGTTCTGCTTCATTTTGGAGGCGCTACTGCTGAAGATCCCAGGGGAATATATATTTCATTTTTGGTGTCAGGAGTTTTGTTGTTGATTGCTGCTTTGGTTTTCCACAAATTTTTAAAACTCAAGGAGGGGGTAGAGAATTTGTAATTCTTGGTTTTTAGTAATTTTTCCCACCGTTACTTAATAAGAATTTAAATTAGGGAACGTATTCAAAATTTACCACGGCCTAATACCTGGTATTGAGTGGAATCTTACTGCAAGTATTTAATCCTAATAAGTCTATCCAGTTAGCTCGGGAACAAGCTTTTGTTTCCCTGCTTTCCCCAGGCGAGCTTTATATTTGCATTAATAAGAAAGGAGCGCAGGAGGGTCAGGCCGCGTCAATCGTGTCCGAACGAGCGCAGCGAGTGAGTTTTTTCTACGGCCTGAAACTTCAGGGCACCGATTCAATTTTGTCGCAAATTCTGAGGGAAAGCAGGAAAACACTGGAACAACCAGAGCAAAGTTAAGATCAGAAATCCTAAAGAAACGGTGGGGGAAATGAAAGAAAATAGAT
>CAZXDQ010000416.1:0-2032 GCA_964639405.1 uncultured Syntrophomonadaceae bacterium
AAAGGTTGCCTGGAAGCAGAAACTTCTGGGAATTCCCTTGCTCGAAAAGGGCGGGAAGTGTTAAAACCTGTTCATGGAAAAGAGATTACTGCTGCTGAAATTTTTTCCCGAGCTAAAAATATGGAAATTCCTGCTGTCAGTTTGGTAGAAGAGTTGATAGATAAACTGGGTGTTGGCTTAGCTAATCTGGTAAATTTACTTGATCCGGAAGCCTTGGTGATGGGTGGCGGTGTCTCTGCCCAGGGAGAAGAATTATTTCAAAAACTACAGGAAAAGATAATAATGCATAGTTACAATCCTGCTGCTGGAGAAGTGCCATTGCTAAAAGCTGCCCTAGAACCTGAGTCTACTATTTGGGGGCTTTATTATCTGCTTGGGGACTCCGATGCTAAAATATAAGGTTAAGTGTTATAATATTTGTAACGAAAAATTACCCTGGAGAAGAGGTGAACAAGGTGGATCTCCCTTCTTGGCTTGCCCCTGTTGCTGAGCTTTTTGATTACCTGGTTGAACATTATGGGGCGTTGGGAATAGGCGTTATTATGTTCCTAGAAAGTGCGGGTATCCCTTTTGTTTCTGCTCTAGTGGTATTGACAGCGGGAAATATGATTGCCGGGGGAAAAATATCTTTTATAAGTGCCTTTTTTGCATCCCTCATTGGGATCGTATTAGGCAGCATGTTTAGCTATTTCTTGGGATTTTTAGGAATTCGAGCAGGACAAAAGTTGAATCAAAAATGGTTCTCCGGCAGAATTAAAAAAACCCCTTACCATAAGACAAAAATTTATCGGTTCATGGAGCGGTACGGGGACTTTTCTGTTTTAGTTGCCCAACTGTGGGGGGCTACCAGGACTTTCATCTCATTTCCTGCCGGGGCTTTGGAAATGAACCCGCTGCGTTTTATGGCTTACACTACCCTGGGAGGGGCTTTGGTAAGTGTAGTTTTAATTTTCAGCAGTATTTTGTTAAACTGGGCCTTAAGGTTGCTTTTCTATTTGCTGGGGTTACTGTTGGAGCTTCCCTGGTGGCTGTGGCTTCTGATTGTAGGGATTGCTCTATTCTGGTATTGGGCGTATTTTTATTATAATCGAAAAACTCTGCAGGGATAATAAGAGCAAAAAAGTTGAATAACATGAAAAAAAGATACTACTAAATTTATATTGTGAGGAGGATTAGCTTTGCAGCTCACCATCATGGGAAGGTATGGTCCCTATCCGGATGTGGGGGGTGCATGTTCTGGTTACCTTTTGCAGGAAGAAGATCATCCTTGGTTGTTGGAGTGCGGTAATGGGGTTTTGAGCAGACTGCAGAAGTATCTGGATCCTTGGCATTTGCAAAATATAATAGTTTCCCACCTTCACGCAGATCACATGGCTGACCTTTTAATAATGAGGTATGCTATGGATATTGCACAAAATCGTGGTGTTACTGATAAAAGTTTAGATGTATATCTTCCCGATGAACCTGAGGAAGAAAGAGCCCGGATTGCCTTTAAACAGGCTTATAGACTGCATAGTCTAAATTCTGACGTAAACCTAAATTTGGGTCCTTTTAAGTTGTCATTTTTACCGGTAAAACACCCTCTTCCTTCGGTGGCGGTTAAAATCGAAAGCAAGGGC
Source organism: uncultured Syntrophomonadaceae bacterium (assembly GCA_964639405.1). Taxonomy (GTDB): domain Bacteria; phylum Bacillota; class Dethiobacteria; order DTU022; family PWGO01; genus CAZXDQ01. The sequence goes on from CAZXDQ010000416.1 coordinate 1,620, forward strand.
AAAACTATGGTTTATTCGGGTGATACCGAATTTATGCCTGAATTGATAGATTTTGTTCACGGTGCAGATTTGTTTTTATGTGAAGCCAATTTTCAACAGGAAGAAATAGATGCTTCTAAAGGAAACCATTTATCAGCAGGACAAGCTGCCCAAATTGCTGCGGAAGCTGGAGTAAAAAGATTAATTTTGACCCACCTTCCAGCTTTTAAAGATTTGAGTATTTCCCTGCAGGAGGCAGAAAAGTATTATCCAGGGGCAGAACTTGCCGTAGAGGAAACTACAATTGAAATATGAACTTCTGAAATATAACCCCTTGTAATACGAACACCATTGAAAAGGCAAGGAGGAAAGTATGTTCACTGGAAAGCATTATCATACCATAACATTTGGCTGTCAAATGAATGATGCGGACA
>CAZXDQ010000417.1:0-2029 GCA_964639405.1 uncultured Syntrophomonadaceae bacterium
CCTTAATTCCAGGTTCTTGGAGGTATCCTGGGAGGGCACCCGGGACAATTATTATCCGGTAGACATAGAAGTTACTGCGGTGGATCGTCCTAATTTACTCTCGGATGTCATCTTTTCTATAAGTGAAAACAAAGTAAATATCAGTGCGGTAAAAGGCAGGACTGACAAAAACAAACGGGCAGTTATCAATCTTACCCTGGTAGTTAAAGACATAGAGCACCTGCAGCATGTTATGAACAGGGTGAACAGGATTTCAGATGTTATTTCGGTGCGCCGATACCTTTCTGGATAGAGATAGGGTGAGAAGCTAGAAAAAAGTCAGGCAGGAGAAAAGCACAGGGGCTGGAAGTCAGGTCCTTTTTTGTATGAGGTTTAAATTATTGATTTGAGGTGTATTTATGCGAGCGGTAGTGCAAAGGGTTACCCGGGCAGAAGTGAGAGTTGAAGGGGAGGTAATGGGGAGCATAGGTAACGGGTTGGCAGTGCTTTTAGGCGCTGGCAAAGAAGACACGGAAAAAGATGTGGAATATCTCTCGGAGAAAATAGCGGGCTTGAGAGTTTTTGAGGATGAGGAGGGTAAAATGAATCTTTCTGTAAAGGATATAAAGGGAGGGATCTTGTGTGTTCCTCAATTTACCCTTTACGGGGATGTTAGGAAAGGCAAACGTCCAGGCTTTACAGCAGCGGCTCTTCCAGATGATGCAGCAAAATGGTATCAAGTTTTTTGCCAACAGCTAGCCAGGGGAGGGATTACCGTAGCTAAAGGGAAATTTCAAGAAACTATGGAAGTAGAACTGGTTAACTACGGTCCTGTGACCCTGCTACTAGACAGTCACAAGAAGTTTTAATGGACTAATAATCTTCTTCTGAGGTTTATCGGGGAATTTTAGGGGGAAAGGTTCACAATAGAAGAAATTAAGAATATAATACGGGAGTATTAAATATATTATAATAGGAGGCCTCTCATGCCAGATGAGTTAACTCGTTGGATCAATCGTTTAAAAGAGCGGAGAAGGAATCGAGAAGAAATAAAGGATGTTCTATCCGAGTATTTTGAAAGCGGCATTAATAGAGATGAAGAAGTAGCTCAAGCATTAAATTTAAAGGAAGAAGAAATAAAAAAGTATCGAAGGGACTATGAAGAGTAGAAAAAGATTAACTATAAACAGGTAATTTGCCTGCGGGTAGGAGGAGATAAAAATGAACTACCAGGCACCCCGGGGGACCCGGGATATTCTCCCCCAAGAATGCCGGAAGTGGCACTTCTTGGAAGAAAAAGCGCGGGAGGTTTCAAGAAAATACGGTTATGGTGAAATTCGTTTGCCTCTTTTTGAACATACTGAGGTATTTGCCCGCAGTGTAGGAGAAGATACGGATATTGTTTCAAAGGAGATGTATTCCTTTAAAGACAGGGGAGAACGCTATTTGACCCTGCGCCCAGAGGGTACTGCTTCTGTGGTGAGAGCCTACCTGGAGAATCATTTAAATTCAGAGCCCAAGCCGGTTAAGCTTTATTATTATGGACCAATGTTCCGTTATGATCGCCCTCAATCTGGACGCTATCGTCAATTTTACCAGTATGGGGTAGAATGTTTTGGCTCCTCCCATCCTGCTTCCGATGTGGAGGTCATAATGCTGGCTTTGGATTTTTTCAATATGTTGGGGCTGACGGGGGTCAAACTTTATATTAATAGTGTTGGTTGTAGAGAGTGCCGCCCGGGTTACCGCCAAAAAATTAAGGAAGATTTGTCTGCCAGGGAACAGGAGTTGTGTCCTGATTGTAGACGGCGCCTGGCAAGTAACCCTCTTCGCGTAATGGATTGTAAACAGGAGAAATGCCGGGAATTAACCCAAGACATTCCATTAGTTACCAACTATCTTTGCCAAGGTTGCCGGGATCATTTTGACCAGGTAAGGGAAATTTTAGATGCCCAGGGAGTGGATATGGAAATTAATCCCCGGCTGGTCAGGGGGTTGGATTATTATACCCGGACTGCTTTTGAATTTGTGGCCGACTCCTTAGGCGCAC
>CAZXDQ010000418.1:0-2023 GCA_964639405.1 uncultured Syntrophomonadaceae bacterium
AAACGCCGGGTCATGGTGTTGAAAGCCCGGGCCAGCTGGCTCAGTTCATCCCCGGTCTTCACCGTCACTTCCTGGGCCAAATCCCCCTGGGAGACGGCTTTTACCGATGACAACAGGGAGTTCAAGGGCTTAATGGTGGTAGCGGTAGTGAAAAAGTATACCAGCCCGCTGAGGAGCACAAAAGTGAACAAGGAGATGAGCAGGTTCTGGCGGGTAATGGTGGATAGAGCGGACTGCACGCTGTAATCCAGTACTCCCATCCGCACCGTGGCTCCCGATGCCCCTGCTTCCGGTTCCGGGTGGTTGAAGACCGGCACTGCTATATCCCGCAGCACTCCGTCTTCTGCCTGAAATTTTTGCACACCCGCTGCTGAGTCTCCTTCCAGCTGGTGCTCTACTTCCATCAGATCAGGGGGGAAGTAGTCTTGAAAGGTGTGAGCCAGGATATTTTCTTCCTGGTCCATGATGAACACGTAGACTACGTCTTCATTGGACTCCAGGGTCTCGTAAGCCAGCTCGTTCAACTGGAAGATATTGTTGGTAAGCACCGGTTCTACGCTGCGGGCAGCCATGTTCTGCGCCAGGGACAGCCCTTTTTGCTCCAACTGTTCCTCCAGGGTAGCCCGCACTGTAGTATAGGTGTAAACCATGCTTACCAGGGTCAGGATGATGGTTACTGCCAGGACTACCCCGATCACTTTGGTCCGGATCCCCATGGGAATCCGGCGGAGGCGGGACAAAGGCCCCCGGTATTGTTTAAAAAGTGCTCTCAAAGGCGGTAGTTCCCCCTTTAGCATTGGTTAGATTATATGGTGGGTGGGATCAGGTTGCCGGATGGGCTTGGCTTTCTCCGGTTAATTTTCCCCACGAACCCATGCTACCGCTGCCGCCTTTCTTCTCTCAGCAGCTTTTCTTCATCCAGTTCATAGGGGACTTCTTCCGGGGGCAGGAAACGGTCAATCCTCATTTCTCCCAGGACTTCTTCCCCCCGGGGCTCCTGGTGAAGGGATAAAAAAGTTTCCCTGAGCTGGTCCTTAAGTTCGGGCTTTAAATCCTGCCGAGCTACCAGGGTAAGATAACCCGCCGGGGAGGAAGATTCCAACACCTGTAATTTTGCTTCCAGCTCCGGTTGGTAGTCCAGCATATAGTAATAAACCAGGTTGTTTACCGCTCCCCCTTCAATCCAGCCTTCTGCTACCGCAATAATGGAATTATCGGGATTGTGGCTGTAAAAATAGTTAGAGAAAAACTCCTCGGGATCTTTTCCCCTTTGGGAGAGCTGGCGCATCACGTAATGGTTTCCGGAAAAAGACAAGGGATCGGTGAACACAAAATCCCGGTTTTCCAGGTCCGCCAGCTCTGTCCCCTGGTTATCCGCCGAGGTGATAATATAGGAGCGGTAGCCGGTTTCTCCCTGGATTTCCGGAACAGCCAATATTTCCGGCGGATAGCCGGCTTCCTTCAGTTCTACATAACAGCCCGGTCCGATCAAGGCCACGTCTACCAAATTTTGCTCCAGCAGCTGATTGATCTCTCCCTGGGAGGAACGGAGAACCACTTCCACCGGTCGGTCAATTATTTCCGGCAGATAGGAGAGGAGCTGGCGGTAGTTTTCTTCTGTTTGAGGGGAAGATACTAAAGGCGCAATGGCCAGCCGAAGATAGGGCTCCTCCCCTTCCGAATCGTAAAAGGGTTGGTCCTGGGGATCGTAATGGGGGGTAGGAGCGGTGGTGGCATCTTCCTCTTCCGGAGGCTGGAGGTTTATCTCCGGATAATCCCGCCGACAGGCTGAAAGCCCCAGTAAAAGGAGCCCTGCTATCACCAGTATCCCCCATGCAGCTAATCTCCTGGGAATCGAGGCTTGCACCGAACTGCCCCTCCTTTCTTCTCTCCCCTTTTTCCCTCCTACCTTAACCTATAAAATTAATATAGTTGGTGATAAAATTATATCAGAATTGTCACTTAAATCAACGTGGGGTAAGCTTGTGACTACCTGGAAGGGGAAAGAGTTTTACCGGAGATT
>CAZXDQ010000419.1:0-2020 GCA_964639405.1 uncultured Syntrophomonadaceae bacterium
ATCTTGCTAATAACAAAGCTTGTACATATGGTAAAAGCCCTATAGGTATTTTTTCGTTTAAGAAAGGGTGAGTCATCTCTTCTCTTTTTCTATTTTGCCAAGCTTCAAGCACCGTTTTTCTGGCATTCTCCTTCATAATTACTCCACCTGTTTCTTTCTGAATAAAATCTTTACCTGATAGCTGTTTCCTGTTAATCAAACTCAGAACAAGGCGATCCACCATGTAAGGTCTTAATTCTTCCATCAGGTCAAGTGCCAATCCTTGCCTACCAGGCCTGTCGCGATGTAAAAATCCTACAAAAGGATCAAGTCCTACTGTATCTAAGGAAGATCGAGCTTCGTGAAGCAGTAAACTATAAAGAAAAGATAACAATGCGTTTACATTATCTAAAGGTGGCCTTCGATTACGACTCCTCATAAAAAAATATTCTTTTTGGTTAATAATAAGAGAATCAAAAACAGAAAAATACTTTCTTGCCCCTTCTCCCTCAATACCTCTTATTTCTTCTAAGGTTGAAACTTTACTAAGCTTTGAAATATATTGCACCATTAATTGATTAACTCTTTTTATTTCTCCATCCGGAGTATCACCATAATCACTTAAATAGCGGCGTAAAACCTCCTTGCAGTTAGCAAGTTTACCAGTGATAAACATAGATGCTAATTTTACAGACTCAACTTCTCCATCAGCCCATCGGTACTGTTTTCTACGTAAAAGCACATTGCCTTTAGGAGAACCCTGCACTGTAGCTAGGTGCTTGCCATGTTCTGTAAGCAGCGATACAGTCACTCCCTTTTCCACACATAAACCCAATAATGCAGGACTAGCTCCCAAGTAGCCAAATATTACTATGCCTTCTAATAAGTGAACTGGAGTTCTAAATTTTTCTGCACCGTTAATTTTTACAAGTACATTCTCTCCATCTTTTGAAAGATACGCCTCCGGATGAGTAATGTAAAGCACATTTAGCATTTTTCTCATAGCAAACTGCTCCTAATTATCATTGTTTATTTTAATCTTCATCTTGAAGCTCTTTATATAACTTATTCATATACCTATCAACTTTACTTGTCCTGCTTAGTTTGGGCAAGCATATGTCTCTCATGGAACAATTTTGACAACGCTTGCCCTTTTTCGGCAAAGGAGTTTCTCCCCTGGCATATAAATAATGCATCTGTTCAGCTAGAAATTTTACTCTATTTCGCAAGTCTTCATTAAAAATAACTTTTTTTCTATGCTTGATCTGGTCATAATACATATACCCATAACTCAAGGTGATTTCTAACATTTCTTCTAAGCAGATGGCCTGTGCGCATAACTGAACTTCATCTCTGTCATCAGGTTTGGGTTTTCCCCGCTTATACTCCACAATACTATAGTGGAAAAAGCTATCATCATCTTTATGAAGCTCAATTACATCAGCTATTCCATACACACCTAGAATTCTTGAACATAATGGAACCGAACGAACCGTTTTTACATCTCCCCTTGTTTCTATAAAGTAAGGGTCATCTACCCTGTTGTGCAATATCTTTCCCTCAGCAGTGCGAACATTTTCCACCCATTGCTGTTCAATATGTATTAAGCCCCATTGTCTTTCGCAAAACGCAAAATGCTGTATGCCAGAAAGGGAAAGAAACTCATCTTCTTCGTACATGATCACTACAACCTCTCTATTACCTTGACATTATCCGGCACCCCAGACTTATCCAAGTAAACCTGGTAATCATCAAAAGATCTGGCAGGAAAAGATGCATCTACTTTAGACACCTTCACCGTGTCAAACAGTTTCTGAGCTGGAGCATTCCCTAAAGCGCTATCATGCTCAAAGACAAACAACTTTCGGGAACCCATTTTCCCTTTGGATGCTGAACGATCGTGATCAAACATATTCACCAGTGCTTCCCAAAGTAGCTCCAGATCTTCCTGCGTAAAATCTGTTTTTTCTGCCAACTTAGCTGAAACAAAACCTTCTACCCTGTATAGCCCATAAGGCACAATATGTTTACGCCCCATTTC
>CAZXDQ010000420.1:0-1999 GCA_964639405.1 uncultured Syntrophomonadaceae bacterium
GTGTTCGCTACAAAAAGTTAGTTTCGGAAAATGAGCTAACCAAAGCCGAAAAATGCCGCTACTACTTTTTCCCTAAATCAGAAGAAGGCGAAAATTTAACTCCTCAGCAGCAACTAATTATGCAAAATGCGGAGCAGCAAAGCAAAAAGTTACGTGGACCGGTTTAAAGCATAAAGTATTATGATTAACCGAATGCACAGTGGTAGTCAAAAAAAGGAGTGAACATCCATGAAGGACTGGCAAAAACTAATTGTACTGGTGGCAGCATTCTTAGCAGCATACTTTATACCTTTTGATCACCCGCTGTTTATGGCTTCTGTCACCGAAGCCTTCCTCATGCTGCAGGAATACGCCCGCGAGCACGTGCTGCACTGCCTGATACCAGCCTTCTTTATCGCCGGGGCTATAGCCAATTTTCTATCACAAGGGGCGGTAATCAGGTACTTCGGCGGCGGAGCTCACAAAGTGTTAGCTTATTCGGTAGCCTCCGTGTCGGGGAGTGTGCTGGCCGTGTGCTCCTGCACCGTGCTGCCGCTTTTTGCCGGCATTTATAAAAAGGGAGCCGGGTTGGGGCCCGCCATTGCCTTTCTCTACTCCGGCCCCGCCATCAACATACTGGCCATAATTTTAACCGCCCGGGTGCTCGGCTGGGAACTGGGCCTGGCCCGTGCCATAGGAGCAGTAATCTTTTCTATAGTTATAGGCCTGATCATGGCACTGCTTTACCGGAGTGAAGAACGGTCCCGGGCCGGAAACTCTTTTCAGGGCTTGGGGGAAGAAGCCGAAGAAAGGCGTAGTCAGTGGCAGAACTTGTTTTACTTTCTAGTGCTGATCCTCATCCTGGTTTTTGCCGCCTGGGGGAGCCCTCAGGAGCTTGTGGGATTCTGGCATGTGGTTTACCAGATAAAATGGTACCTGGTAGCATTACTTTTACTTCTCCTGGGCTACATGGTCTGGCGCTGGTTTGACCAGGAAGAACGCGTTTCCTGGGTTAATTCAACCTGGGATTTTGCCCAGCAGATCCTTCCTCTGCTCTTCGCTGGTGTTCTGGTGGCAGGTTTGCTTATGGGGCGGCCCGAAAGCGAAGCCGGGCTAATCCCCGCCCACTATATTGAAGCTCTGGTAGGGGGGAATAGCTTACAGGCTAATCTAATAGCTTCGGTAGTTGGAGCCTTTATGTATTTTGCTACCCTGACGGAAGTTCCTATTTTACAGGGGCTGTTGGGCTCCGGTATGGGGCAGGGGCCCGCCCTGGCTTTATTGCTGGCCGGTCCAGCCTTAAGTCTGCCCAACATGCTGGTTATTCGTAGCGTGCTGGGGACCAAAAAGACGGCGGTTTTTATTGTGTTGGTAGCCATTATGGCGACCATTTCGGGTATGGTTTATGGCAATTTAACAAATATCCATTAAAGTTAAAGTCCGGCTTATTAGAACGAGTAAAAATCAATAAGTTATAGATACGCATAAATTTTTGGTAAGAAATTGGATATGGCCGTGTTGGTTATCTTTATCTTAATGCTTCAAAGATAAAAAATATAGCTGTAATAATTCTGCTTTGTTTTAGGTGCTTTATGCTTATTGACTTGGCTAGTCGGTTGTGCTAATATGACATATGCAGTTATCTGCATATGTCTTCGCTGGAAAGGGGGATGCCATGCAAGAGTACGTGTCTTTAATTAAACTTTTAGGCCACTCTACCCGCATGCGTATACTCTGGTTGCTCTTGTATGCCGAACAAGAGCTATGCGTGTGTGAATTAGTGGATGTATTACAGGAAAATCAGTTTAACGTATCCCGTCATTTGAGACAGTTAGATGAGGCTGGCTTGGTGGCTTCCAGCAAAAAAGGTAAATGGGTTATGTATTGGATTAATGAGAATTTAGATGCATTTAAGTCTAACTTATTACAAGCAATCCAAGAAATCCCTGAAAGCTGTTTTAAGGATGATGTGCGACGTCTCCATGAACGCCTGGCTAAGCGTGTGGAAGGCGAATGCGTG
>CAZXDQ010000421.1:0-1963 GCA_964639405.1 uncultured Syntrophomonadaceae bacterium
TGATGCGTTTCCGGGAAGATCTAGCGGAACTGGAGCTGGAAAGCGTATTTCCGGGCATCTCCTGGGAGGAAGTGGTAAATTCCACCGGGTGGCCGCTGGCCAGGTCGTCTTCGGAGGTAAAGATGACGCCTCCGCCTACAGAAAACGAGTTGACCCTTTTGCGTACCGTCGTAAGGGAAAATATGTTGCAGTATTTTCCGGTATTCACTAAAAAATATATGAGAGGAGAACAATGATGAGTAAAGATAATAATAATGAAGAAAGAAATTCTTCCTTAGAAAACCTTATGGAGCAGGACGTTAATCAAGTGCCTATATACACAAGAAGAGAAATTGAAGCTTTAATGGCCGGAGAAATTATAGAAGCGTTTAACCAGGAGATAGGTAAGGAAAAGACTTTACAGGTTATGGGAAACGTTTTCCAATCCATGGCTAAGAAAGCCGGAGAACGCATGAAAGAATATTTAGGAGACAATAGCCTGGAAAAGGTACCGGAAACTCTGCAGTATTTTGCCAAAGGCGGTGCTTTAGAACTAGCCGAGCCGGAAAAGACTTCTACCGGAATAATTATTCGGGTAACCAGGTGCCGCTACGTGGAGATGTACCAGAAATACGGCCTGGAAGAATACGGGCATATTCTGTCCTGTAAAAGAGATTTTGCCTTTTGGGAAGGATTTAATCCTCAAATTAAATTCACCAGAACGCAAACCATAATGGATGGTGCCGATCATTGCGACTTTTGTTTTTCTTTAGAGTAGCATCTTAAAAAGGGACAATTAATCAGATTACACCACTGGTTTAAGGATGATCTATTAACACGCTTGAGCCCGCAGAGACTATTAGATAGTTGGTGTATTCAAGCGGTGAGTGACCCCACGCTGGCCCAAGTCCAGGGAATTATTAGTAACGCATGGCGAAGTCGGTTTGAGAATTGACTTAATAACGTCCCGCCTGAATACAATGTTTCTGAAGCAATAAATTATCAGGCTAACATAACCCTAAAAGGTGATGGGTTTTTCTCTGTGGACTGTTAAATTTAAAGGGTAACTAGCTCCAATCTACAATCTCTAATCTCCAACCCTTACCCCTCCCCCACCGGAGAAGAGGGGAGGGGTAAGGAAGAGGGAGAAGTTTTAGTTCATTTGCTTTTAATATGGAGGAACCAGGAAGTAACTTATTTAGCTGTTGAGCCCGGGCCTGCGATTTGTGATAATTAATATTTGGATAATATATGGGCTTTGATTATTCTTCTATTAATTCTTTTTACTTAATAAACATGTATGAAATTGGTAGTATGTCTATATCGTCTTTATCACATTTGTTTGCAATTTCCGTACCTCCAACAACGGTTTCCAGTTCTTCCTCACTTAGCTGATCTTTCACTTGCTGGAATTCTTCCGAGGTGAAGGTGAATCCTTCTTGCTTTGCCAGAGCAAGACGTTCTTCTGGGTTTTTGCAAGCAGCCACCTTACTGCGGAATGCTTCGTCTGATTTAAGTTTTTCCATGAATGCCTTTGCGGATTCCAGACTCATTTTATCATTCCTCCTTCTTTATTAATTATGCATTTTCATAATTCTATTACCCAGTATTACGTTTTTATGGCCTGTCTATTACAGCAAAAAAATAATATTTATAATGACCTCGAAAATGACCTCGAAATGCCTTCATATATAACCCTTAATAACCTATGGTATTCCGCAACAAAAAAATAAGTACCAAGACTTTATCCGGGACAAATACTGTAATGATTTCGTTTAAATTCCGTAATTATGAATGGCAGGAAAATTTGACCGAATTGAAGGGGGTATAGGAATAGTGCAAATCGTTAAAGCAGTTCCGGGTTGGTTTAGAATAGTGGCTGTTATAGGAGTATTGCTCAGTCTGATAATTATAGTGGTAAATATTATGATGATTTTTACCCGTATGTACTTGTTGGATTGGCACTATGTAACTTATGTGAGGG
>CAZXDQ010000422.1:0-1962 GCA_964639405.1 uncultured Syntrophomonadaceae bacterium
AATATGGAAAGGGTTGACCTGGATTAAAAGCTCGATTAGATCGTTGGTGGAAGCCGATTTTTTATTTAGATGGGCTTCTTGCTCCTTCTGATCTGAACTGGTGTGCAATCTTTCTCCTCCTTTAAAAGGTGGTTGCTCTTCTAATTATAATTCAAAATATATGAAAAAATCAATCATTACATATAAATTACCATACAGCAATGATAAACCAAAGTATCATGACTATTTCCAGGAAGATTTTTACGGGGATGCCCCCCAACAGGCCGATCACTGCCCCTAAACCGGAACGGACGGCTTGCTTGAATTGGCCCTGGACCATCAGTTCACCCAGCAAAGCTCCCAGGAAGGGTCCCAGCAGCAAACCGGGCAAACTAAAAAAAATAACCCCTATTAGAAATCCCAGGGTAGCTCCCCAGAAAGCTGCCCGGGACCCTCCCGAATAACGGGTGCCCCATATGGTAGTGAGATAGTCGACCCCCATAATTACTCCTACTAACCCTGCCTGGAGTAGGAAAAAAACCCAATCCAGCTCTTGGAAACCAGTAATAAATCCGTATATCAACATGCCCAACCATACCAAAGGAGGACCCGGGAGCATAGGGGCGATAGTCCCAGCAATACCCAGCAGAAAAAAAATTGCTGCTATGATTAAAGCGGTTATTTCCCACAGCATTATAGTAAGCGCTCCTTTACAACTTGGTAAGACCATAATTATATTTCTCCGCTTATTATATCATTATATTACGTGTCTTTCTCTGCTTCTATTGCATTGTGGTCAGTATGTGTTATTATTTCTATATGCAAGGGAATACTCCTTTGACTAAAGTGTTTAAGCTTTTAGCTTAATATATCTAGTAAAAGCGGTCTATTGTTCCGCTATAGCTTGCAAATATGGTGGCAGGAGGTGGCAGCATCCATGAAAGTGTTGGTTACTGATCCCGTATCTAAAGAGGGACTCAAGATTCTGGAAAAAAGTGCCGAGGTGGAGGTGGCTACCAACAAGAGCGAAGAAGAGCTGCAGGAGATTATAGGGGATTACCACGCCCTGGTGGTGAGAAGTAGTACCCAGGTTACCGGAGAGCTTCTGGAGCATGCCCACAACCTCCAGGTGGTGGGCAGAGCAGGGGTAGGGGTGGACAACATAGATGTGGATAAGGCTACCGAAAAGGGAATTATTGTGATAAACGCCCCTGAAGGCAACACCATTTCTGCCGCAGAGCATTCCCTGGCTATGTTGGCTTCTTTGTCCCGCAACATACCAGAAGCCCACCATTCGGTGAAAAAGAAGCATTGGGAGCGGAAGAAGTTTATGGGCGTGGAACTGAACCGTAAAACCCTGGGAGTTTTAGGGCTGGGCCGTATAGGCAGTGAAGTAGCCAGGAAGGCCCGGGGTTTGGATATGCAAATACTTGCCTATGATCCTTATATCTCAGAAGAAAGGGCCAAAAAGCTGGGAGCAGAACTGGTGAGCAAAGAAGAACTGCTGCGGCAAGCGGACTTTATAAGCCTTCATCTGCCCCTGGTTAATTCTACCTATCATATAATAGGAGAAGAAGAACTCCAGCTGGTAAAACCGGAAGCCAGAATAGTAAACTGCGCCCGGGGAGGACTAATCGATGAAGAAGCTTTAGCCAGAGCCTTAGCGGAAGGAAGAATAGCGGGAGCAGCCCTGGATGTTTTTGAGGAAGAACCTTTAGGGGATAGTCCTCTGCTGGATCTGGAGAACGTTATCCTAACTCCTCATCTGGGAGCTTCTACCCGGGAAGCCCAGGTTAACGTTGCCATTCAAGTGGCGGAGCAGGTGATAAAAGCCCTCCAACAGGAACCGGTGGTTTCTGCGGTTAACGTGCCCAGCCTCTCCCAGGAGGTCCTCCGGGAGATCCAACCCTACCTGCCCTTGATGCGCCTTTTGGGCAACTTTTACATGCAGCTTTTTGGTGGTTCCATTGAAGAAGTGGAGAT
>CAZXDQ010000423.1:0-1962 GCA_964639405.1 uncultured Syntrophomonadaceae bacterium
TTTAGACAAATTAACAAATAGCTTAACAAGCCTTGTTGAAGCCTTTTTATTAGAACTGAATATGGGGAGTATCTGGCCGCAAAATATTTTTGTTAATATTTTGATTTTACTATATCTTTCTGCCCACCATGAGATATAATATATACATAAACCACACAGAAAGTTGATTGGGCGTGTTTTAGCAGAGCGTGCAGGTTAAGGTCTGCAGCATTGTCGGAATAACCCTTAGTTTGATCTCCATTATTATTGTGTTAGGCGGATTGGTGTTGTTTTCTTTTCGAACAGGCGTTTACTAACACAGGAAAGGATGAAATGAGTTGAAACAGTATGAATATAAGTGTGTGTTCATTTGGGGCTTAGGGGACGCTACCACCAGGAGGCTTAATGACTATGGTCGTGGAGGCTGGGAACTTGTAGAGGTGGCCTGGTGTTGGCATTATTTTAAGAGAGGCCTTTAAATTTACACGGGCGGTGATAGTATGCAGAAATGGATGCGTGAAATATTTAAGTCTACGAAGCAATATACCATGTGGGATTTTAGTGTATTGAAAATTTGTCTTGTTTCTATAGGGATACTTTTGGGCATTTATTTTTCGAATTTTTTTGTATCTTATATCTTTGCAGTGTGGCTTATAGCCATCGGTTCATATGTTATGATTATGTATAAAACATTTGTTAAATATTACGGGAAGCATTAGTTAAAAACTTTCGAATAGATTATCATCCAATAATATTTCAGTTTAATTGCTTTTTTGAGGCTTTAAGAGGAGGTTATGACCCTGGGAACCTTGTCGGTTATTTTTTATGTTTTGGTTAGCCTGCTTATTGTCATCGCTCTACTCATTTTATTTCTCCTCTTCATACCTATACGGTATGAATTTCGTGGGGGGTATAAAGATTTTTTTTGGGTACGGTTCGATATAAAATCTTTACCTTTGATTGCTGTGTGGGGTAACTGGGACAGCCAGGGCGCAGGGTTTTCCTGCATTTGGTTTAGGGTTTTTGGCCTATCCTTTTCCTTAAACCCGGAAAAGTGGGGGAAAAACGAGAAAAAAGATGCTGAAGAACAAGAGAAAAAACTGCCTTTAATCACCGTGTTAAGGGGGCTCGATGGGGAGTTACTGGGAAACGGGTTCGCCTTGCTAAGAGATCTCTTAAGGATGCTCCGACCAACGAACATCGAGGTAAGAGGTCTAATCGGTTTTCCCGAGCCTCACCTAACGGGTTGGTTTGCTATTCTTAATTACATGGTGGGAGATTGTTGTGGAAACGTAAAATGGGATGTTGTCCCTTTTTGGCAAGAAGAAGCGTATGAATTTAGCTGTTTTATTGAAGGCCGTGTGATAATATCTGGACTTCTCTGTAAGTTAATACGGTTTTTGCTTACGCGAAGGACGAGGGAGTTCATAAAGATGCTTAGAAAAGAAAGAGCATCCATCGCAATTTAATTCAGTGGGGTTCATGTAACAAAAAAAGATATGAGGGAGGAAGAATAAGTGAATAAAGGGAATGAGTTATTCGACACCTTGTTGGAGAAGTTGGAGAAGTTTTTGCGGACAGAAACTGTTGTGGGAGAATCATTTCAGGTAGGTAGTATCACGTTGGTCCCAATCATCTCAGTATCATTTGGTGTAGGTGGTGGGCATGGTTCTGGCAAGGACAGCAAAGGGAATGACGGTACTGGTGGTGGCACGGGTGTAGGGTGTAAAATCACGCCTAACGCTGTACTCGTCATCAAAAATGATGAGCTCAGTGTTGTGTCCTTGACAGGGAAAGGTTCTCTGGAAAGAATTGTAGAGATGGTCCCAGAAATTATATCTAAAGTTGATTGTTCGAAGAATAAAGAAACTCCTGAAAGTGGCGATGAAGGCTAATTGCAAGACTAATTCTAAGAGATACTTGTCATATTGAGGCTCCATCATTTGGGAGTCGCCATTAACAAAAACCGCTGTTAAAGCGGTT
>CAZXDQ010000424.1:0-1960 GCA_964639405.1 uncultured Syntrophomonadaceae bacterium
ATATCTGTAGCTGGATCGGAAAAAACCGTGTCCCGGTCTCTACGGTACTCTTCGTCATTTATTCCTGCAATGTCATAGCGGTTAAGTATCCTTACCTTTTGCAGCTCAGTTATACCGAGGTATTGTTTGAGCTCCCGCAGTAAAGAGCTGCTTTCAGTATCAAATATTTCACGCTTTTCTACAAAGACCCTGTTTATTTGTTGAAACAACAATATTCACCTATCTATTGTAAAGCCCATATTGTATTTTCTTAAGCCCAGTAAACATCTTATATCTATTTCCACATAATCTAGTCATTTTTCAGAACAAAAGTACTAAGTGCAGTATATGCCTGGAAACATGCCGCTACGGAGCAGTACGTAAACACTAACAGGGTTCTGCTCGACCTGCACCGCCGATTATCTTCCGGTAAAACTGAATGTAAAGCTTTCCGTTTGTAAGGATATCAAAAAGAGTTTGGGGGCACTGCAATGGTCTGCTCTCGCTCCGGGCCTACCGAGATCATGGTTACCGGAACCCCGGTAATATCTTCCAGGGCCTCCAGGTACCGCCGCGCTTCTGCCGGAAGATCTTTTATATTCCTGGCTGCGGATATGTCTTCCTCCCATCCCTCCAGTTCCTGGTATATCGGCTCGCAGCAGCTCAAGTCTTCCAGGCGCAGGGGAGGAGAAGTAATTTCTTTCCCCTTAAAGCGATAGGATGAGGCAATATAAAGGCGCTCCAGGCCGCCCAGGACATCTAGCTTGGTAACTGCCCAGCCGGTGATTCCATTAGTGCGAACAGTGTAGCAGGCCACAACGGCGTCGAACCACCCACAGCGGCGGGGCCGCCCCGTAGTTGTCCCGTATTCTTTTCCTTTATCGCGCATATAATTTCCTGTTTCCCCGGTATCTTCTGTAGGGAAAGGACCTTCTCCTACGCGGGTAGTGTAAGCTTTGATTACACCCCAAATTTCTCCCACGCTGTGCAGGCTGATGCCCAGGCCAGAGGGTATGCCCCCCGCCACAGTGGAAGAGGAGGTAACATAGGGATAGGTGCCGTGGTCTACATCCAGCAGAGTTCCCTGGGCTCCTTCAAATATGACCTTGTCTCCATCCTGGAGATGCTCCAGCAGGAGCCGCGAAACATCACCGACGTAGGGAGCCAGTTTTTCTCCCAGGGGGAGGTAGCCTTCCAGGATCTCCTCCTTGGTAAAACCTGGATGACTGTAAAGGCGATCGAGAAGGTAATTTTGCTCCGGTAAGAATTCTTGCAGCCAGCGGCGGAAGTAATCGGGATCGACAAAATCCATCATGCGCAGGCCCTGGCGCCCAGCTTTGCTGGCGTAAGCCGGGCCGATGCCCAGCCCGGTGGTCCCTATTTTATTCTTTCCCCGGCGGGTTTCCTCGGCTTCGTCCAGGGCCTGGTGAAAAGGTAGAATTACGTGAGCTTTTTCACTGATATAAAAAGAGGCGGGCTTTTTCCCCCGTTCCCGCAGGTTTTCCAGCTCTTCTACAAGCACGCGGGGATTTATAACCATGCCGTTGCCCAAAAAGCAGTGCACGTGTTCATAGAGCACACCTACGGGCAGGTGATGCATCTTAAAGGTTTCTTCCCCCAGCATCACGGTGTGGCCGGCATTGTTACCTCCCTGGTAGCGGGCTACTACATGAGCCCTGGAAGCCAGGTAGTCCACGATCTTGCCCTTGCCTTCATCGCCCCACTGGGCTCCTATTACTGCCAGGCTGTTTACTCTTCCTTTCATGCTTTAGGTCCCCTTTCAGGGTTAATAAGTGTCAACTGTTCAGATATCATTTGTTTTACAGTTACCGGATCGGCGCGCCCCTTGGTCATACCCATAACTTTTCCCATAAGGAAGTCAAAAGCTTTTTCGCGCCCCGCCAGATAAGTTTCCACTGCCTGGGGGTTTTCCGCTAATACTTTTTCCACCAGGGGCAGCAGCTGCTCCCGGTCAGTTATT
>CAZXDQ010000425.1:0-1955 GCA_964639405.1 uncultured Syntrophomonadaceae bacterium
CCCCCCTCCTTCCGGATCTACTTCTTCCAGGTAGATCTGGACTTCTTGCTGGGGAGAATAGTCCGGCTCCTGCAAAAAATCTTCCCCTCTTCTAATCAGGGCGGGGCTTACCTCTGTTTCTCCATCCAGTTCTCCTCCCCGGAGCTCAATCATGGCTTCCACCCGGACTTCTTCCGGGGACTGCTGCTCCATCTGCAGTTCCTGGAGGGTTATATAGTAATCTCGGTGGGAAACCGTTCCATCTTTCTTCAGGGTTAGCTCACTGCCTTCACGTTGATACTGAAACTCTTGAGTGCTTAAAAACAGGTCACCCCACCAGTAGCGAACTAAATCGGGATCCCGCATCAATTGTTCTTCCCGGCCAGCTACATAATGGCGGGGCTCCAAAATAAAGGAAGATGCTCCCTCTTCCACTTTTACCTGGAATGTTTCTTCGGTGGTCCCGGTAGCTCTTTCCTGGTAAGTAACCGAGTACCCCAGCACTTCCTGGGGGTCTCCCCGGGGCAAAGTCACCATTTCCTCCTGGGGATACACGTAAGAAGCAATAAAACCTATCAAAACCAGGGCAGTTCCCAGGTGGGCCAATGGCGCCCCTATAGCTTTCCAGCCTCCCCGGCGGAAATTTAAATAAAGGGCCAGGAAATTAGCCAAGAGAGCGAAAAAGGAAACCATTAAATACAGTATTGAAACGGGAGAGGAAGCCCCCAGCCACCAGGAAATCAGTCCTCCCGCTGCCGCTCCGGCTGCCAAATAAGGAAGGGCCCTACGCAGCACCGTTTTTACCGGTAGGGGCTTTCCGCCAACAAAGGGAATGAGCCCCAACAAAAAAGCCATGGCAATGGCCAGGGGGGCATTAGTAGTAAGGTAAAAGCTTTCCCCCACGTCGCTGGGAGACCCCAGCCAACTGGTAATCAGGGGAGCAGAGGTTCCCAGGGAAATTAACGCTGCGGAAGCCACCAGCAGCATAATGCCGTAGGCCAGAACGGTTTCCCGGGAGATAGAACCAGGAGGCAAAGAAAGGGTGTTTTCTCCAGCAGCTATTTGGTGATTCCGGTAGAAAAACAAGCCCAAACCTAAAACCATAATAACTGCTATTACCCCTCCCATATAGGGGTTCAG
The DNA here is from genome assembly GCA_964639405.1 of uncultured Syntrophomonadaceae bacterium. Classification (GTDB taxonomy): domain Bacteria; phylum Bacillota; class Dethiobacteria; order DTU022; family PWGO01; genus CAZXDQ01. The sequence continues at coordinate 1,120 of CAZXDQ010000425.1, forward strand.
AGGAGATTCTATAAAGGAGTGGACGGAAAAATCCGCCAGCACCCCGCTGCGGGTTAAAAAAGTAGCGTAAAACACCAGCACATAGGTTATGATGGCCAGGAGCAAATTACTGCGCAGCCAGATTTTTCGACCTTTCAACACCAGCAAGCCGTGTATCAGGGCAACTCCGGTAAGCCAAGGGACCAAAGAGGCATTCTCAACCGGATCCCAGCTCCAGTAGCCGCCCCATCCCAGGACCCGGTAAGCCCAATACCCTCCAAAGAAAATTCCCATTCCCAAGAGCAGCAACCCCAGGTGGGACCAGGGCAAAGCCCGTTTGGCCCAGTCAAAATAATCTTTTTTCACCAGGGCTGAAATTGCCAGGGCAAAAGGGATCAGCATTAAGGCATAACCAGCGAAAACTACCGGCGGATGAACCACCATCCAAGGATTTTTTAGCAGGGGATTAAGCCCTGCCCCATCCGCGGGCATATCCACCATCACTCGAAAGGGACTCATTACCACCAAAAACACCAAAAGAGCGGCCTGAATAAAGGAAAGGACAGTCATAACGGTAGCCTGGTGCTTCTGTTCGTACTTTAGGATGAAAATACCCACCAGGCCGCCTAACAGGGCCCACAGCAGAAAAGTCCCCTCTACTCCAGCCCAAAAAGCGGAAATGCGCAGCGAGAGATCCAGGCCCCGATCGGTATAAGCGAAAACGTAGTAGTATTCAAAGCGGTGATCGATAAGCGCATACAAAAGGTAACAAGAGGCCACTACTACCGCTAAAAACTGTCCATAAAATAGTATGTACGCCGGTCGGCGGAACTTATCCCGACCCCAGGCGTACAGCA
>CAZXDQ010000426.1:0-1951 GCA_964639405.1 uncultured Syntrophomonadaceae bacterium
CAACACCCCTAAAATTACTGCTTCCAGAAACATTCTTATCTATCCGCCTCTCCCGGGTACCTTTTTTTAACGTCTTTCTGTTTTCCTTAACTTGTCTCATTATCTGCTCTCCGGAGCCCTCTTTGCTAGCGCTATTTAATGCTCGCATTTCCCTCTAAGGTGCCCCTGGAAGTACCCCTTGAAGGGGTAAACCTACTGATTTTTGACAGCCCCAGTCAAGCCAAAGACTCCTGAATGCGGCACCTGTCCTTCGGAACCCCAATCTTTGTCATCCAAATCCAGGCCAGGAAGTATCTTTTCAAATTTTTCCACCACTTCCGGATCAAACTGGGTGCCCGCCCCTCTCCTTAATTCATCCAAGGCAACGGATACTGTCAAAGCCTGGCGGTAAGGACGGTCACTGGTCATAGCATCAAAAGCGTCCACCACTGCCAGAATACGGGCTCCTTCGGGGATGTTTTCTCCCGAAAGCCCTTCTGGGTATCCTTTACCGTCCCACCTTTCGTGGTGATAGCGGACGTAATGGGAACCCTCCTGGAAAAATTTAATTTGTTGCAGGATATCTGCTCCTACTACGGGGTGTTCCTTCATGCGATCGAATTCTACCTCGGACAGCTGAGCTTCTTTGTTTAAAATCCCTTCCGGGACGGCAATTTTCCCCACATCGTGGACTGAAGCCACGTATTCAAAAAATTCCACCCGGTCTTCCGGCCACTTCATCTCCCGGGCCAATTTTACCGCATAATCCGCCACCCGGGCAGAATGCCCTTTGGTATAAGCATCTTTTGCTTCCAGGGCCACCGACAGGCTCTGGATAGTATCCAAAAAGGTTTGGCGCACCTGCACATAAGCTTGAAAAGAATAACGCGCCACCGCCAGGGGCAAAAGAAACAGCACTACCCCCCACAGCCCAATGGTCTGGTAGATGAGCGCTATCAACACTCCCAGCGGTGCCATAGCAAAAAAGTTGGGGGCACTCCATTTCATGTTGGTTTGCCACAGGATAAAAGGGTGCTGGTATTGGGTAAAAGACAAAATCAGGGTCACCAATACAGAATTAAAGACAAAACATACCACCAGGGCAGCCAACATAGCCAGGAAAAATTCCAGGGTAAGCACTGTTCCGTAAGGGTTCAAAAAATTAAAAGTAAGGGCTCCGGCACCAACAGAAACCGTCAACTCCGAAGCATTAAAAATATAATTCACCAATCTATTTCTACCTTTCCTCAAGGAAAGCAAATCCCCTAACACTGTAATGGCAACTACCACTAAAGGCTGAAATATTAATAAAGCCGCGAATGTTATGGCGAAGCTAACCGAAATAATGCCACCACGGGGTAAAGATACAGGAAATGAATCGGAGAAGAAAGTAAGCAGAAGAAAAAATAGTACTGCCAGCCCACTGATTTGGTCCCAATCAGTAGTAAAGGACAAATAGACAACCAGGGTTATGGCCAAGGTAGCAATAGATGCTATATATATTTTTGCTTTAATCGATAGTTCCTTTCCCATGACTATTCTCCATTTAATTTAGTTCCCCAATACTAATTTAATGAAACCGGCAGGGGTCCTAATTCAAAAACTTAGCACCATCTGTACCAGGCACCGCCAGCCAACATCAGGCTGGTTACCGCCATGAGAACCTTAAGAGCAGCGAGTTTCATTGTGTCTCACCCCTTTGCAGTGGTTCTCAGCGGTTTCCGCTATTCCGCCGGTGCCGCTCCGCTCGTATTAATGCAGTAATCCCAAAATTAATATCCCCCCGCCGGCTTCAAAATTTAATCATGGTTTTTACCGTTTATAAATAACAGTTTGCGGTTGACCGCATCCAGAGTAGCCCGGGCACTGGCTTCTAAATCATCCGTGCGGTTAAAGCTGGTGCCCAGCAAAAACTCTTTGCCGCCTTTAGTGTTAAAGGCCACCATTACCAACGCCGCTTCCTGATTGGCAA
>CAZXDQ010000427.1:0-1949 GCA_964639405.1 uncultured Syntrophomonadaceae bacterium
TGCCTGTCGGGGCCAGGCCTATCAGGAGTCTTGCCCTCAGTGGGCCAAGGAGTGTTACCGTCAGGCCCTGCAGCTCTATCAAGGTGAATACCTGCCCGAGAACCAGGAGGAGTGGGTCATCCCCCTCCGGGCCTATTACCGCAACCTCTACCTCACCTGCACCCTGGGACTGGCCCAGCTGCTGAAACTGGAGGGAAGCTCCCGGGAGATCATCGATATTTGCCGGGAAGCAGTGCCCCGAGTCCCCTTGGAAGAAGAGCTCCACTATTACTTTTTGGAAGCCCTCATCCGGGAAGGGAACCTCCAAGAAGCCCGGGAGCACTATCATTTTGTGGAAGTGAACCTGCAGCAGAAGCTGGGGGAAGCCCCTTCCGCTGAGCTAAAGGAACTGTACCGCCAGACGGAAGTAAAAACCCAGGAAGAAGAAAAAGACCTGCACTTTATCCGCCGGAAACTGGATCAGGAAGACGACGGGGAAGGCGCTTTTTTCTGCAGCCCGGAAGCCTTCCGCCTCATCTACCAGCTGGAGCTGAACCGCCAGGAGCGAACCGATTCCCCGGGAGTACTGTGCATGGCTTACATAAAGGAATCGGCTTCCCTGGCCCAACCTGGTCTCCCGGAGCAGAACCAGGTCAAGCTCCTCAAGGAAGTGCTGACGAGCTCCCTTCGGAAAGCGGACGTTCTCTGCCGCTGGAACCAGACCCAGTTTTTGGTCCTGCTTCACGGCACCGATACCGAAGGGGCCCGCAAGGTGACCCAGCGGGTAAAGGAGCGCTACCGCCAGCTCCGCCGGGATTCCGGGCTGCCCCTTTATTTTAAGGTGCTCTCCCTGGTTCCCTGGAACGGGAGCCACCAGTAAAAAATTAAAAAAAATTTATCAAGTTGCCCGGGATGTGACTCAGGTGTGACAACCGGTTGTTACTATGGAGGCAATAGTATAGTTTAGGGCGCATAGTGATTTATGCAGGTCAAAAGTGGTTAAAAAACCTCTGGAGGAGAAGCGATAATGAGATCCAGGCTGTTTTTGCTGATAACAGCTTCCACCATAATGATGCTTTCCTTGATAGCCGGGGCTACCATGGCCTGGTTGAACGATTACGTTTCCCACGCTGAAAAAGTTGAAGGCGAGGGAGCCCTGGATTTCTCCGCCGGCACCTTCATTATTTCATCCAACGGGGAGGGGGAGCACCAAATCCGCGGGGAAACCGGGGAAAGCTTTACCGGCATAATCCCCGGCGATGAAGAGAAGTTAACCACCACCCTGGTAAACGAAGGAAGCCTGGAAATGGCAGTCAAGCTGGACGATGTAAGGGCCCGCTGGCAGGGAGAGGGAAAGGCGGGAGATGAAGTGAGCCTGGAGCTGGCCGGGGAGAGCGCCGAGGAGTGGAGGCTGGAAAAGGACGGCGACTGCCTGGAGGAGTACACTTTTTTCTATGAGGAACCGCTGGCAGCCGGAGAAGAAGTGGAAATTTCCTTAAAGATTGCCTTTGACCAGGAGGAACTGGGAGAGGAGTTTGAAGACAGCGAGTTTGAACTTTCCGGCATCCTTCACTTTATTCAGGCAGCCCAGAATGCCCCGGAAAAAGAGTGGGGGCTGGAGCTGGAGGAGGTAAGGTAACCTCCGCTCCGCTAACCGGCTCCCTCCAGGAATTATCCGGAGCCAGCAGAAGGAGGAGAGAGGGAAGAAGAAGCTGGGGATGAGGATAAAAAAGGCGCCCAAAGGGCTACTTTCAGGGAGAAAAGCACCCGGGAATCTAATCGCTGCTTTAGATAAAGGTTGGAATTTCCCCACGGATTAAGGGAGGAAAAGGTATGGGGAGGATTTTGAAAAAACTGGCTACCTATTTGGGAGTGGCTGCGCTGAATATAGGCATCGCGGTGGGCGTGGCTTTAGCTGTAGTGGTCATCGTCACCGAAATCCAGGATACCATGGCTTCCGACGTGGAAGT
>CAZXDQ010000428.1:0-1946 GCA_964639405.1 uncultured Syntrophomonadaceae bacterium
CCCTATAAAACCCCAATCTTTTAGTGTTCAATTGCTTACAGATCGGGAGATATTTTTCACCATGGATCTAAGGCTTTTTAAATATTAAATAAATCTGTAGAGATGTATCTTTCCGCCAGGTCAGGAAATATCACTACAATAATTTTACCTGCATTTTCTTTTCTCTGAGCCATTTCTAAAGCTGCACACATCGCCGCGCCCGAAGAAACCCCTACCAGTAAACCTTCTTCTCTTATCAGTTTTCTAGATGCTTCTACCGCTTCATCACTGCTAACGGTTACAATTTCGTCAATGAGATTCTCTTGAAGAACAGGGGGGACAAAACCGGCTCCAATCCCTTGGATGCGATGAGGTGCAGGCTCGCCTCCAGACAATAATGGAGATTCGGAGGGTTCTACTGCTACTGCTTGATAGTCACTTTTTCTGCTTTTAATGAGCTGACTTACCCCAGTAATAGTTCCTCCTGTTCCCACTCCGCTAACCAAAATATCAATTTCTCCCCCGGTATCCCTCCATATTTCTTCCGCTGTGGTCTGCCTGTGAACTTCCGGGTTAGCGGGATGGGCAAACTGTTGAGGGATAAAATATCGACTGTCTTGCCCTGCCATCGATTCCGCTTTCTCTACCGCACCTTTCATGCCTTTATCTCCAGGAGTCAAAATAACTTCCGCTCCCAACGCTTTCAGTAAACTTCTCCGCTCAATAGTCATAGTATCAGGCATAGTTAAAGTACAACGATACCCCTTTTGTGCAGCTATTATAGAAAGGGCTATCCCCGTATTTCCACTGGTCGGCTCTAGAATAATAGAGTTTTCTGTCAGTCTACCTAGTTTTTCTTCGTATTCTATCATGCTCTTGCCTATTCGGTCTTTGACACTTCCTCCCGGGTTGTAAGCCTCCAGCTTGGCTAATACAGTAGCAAAGCAGTTTTCTGTAGTTTTCCCCAACTTAAGCAAAGGAGTTCCACCCACTAAAGAAGAAGTGCCTGGAAAGATCCTTTTTTCCAAGATTCTCCATCCTCCTCCTAGGTTAAATTATAGTATCCCTATAGAGTTGTATAGGTTTTATATTACATTTACTAAACCATGTCAATACATCTCTTGGTCAAAAAAAAAGGCTACCCTTTCTGGGCAGCCCCTATTACATAAATTGTCATGGTGTTTATTCTTCTAAGAAGTATCTTTTAGCCTGGTATGCTTCATCGGCAAGCTCCCTCTTACGAGAAAATACGTTGATGGGTTCACGCTTGCTAAGCGCAGCAATGCCATCCTCCATTTTCCGGTACTTTTCGAGTTCCAGCGTAGCTATGAGGGTCTCCTTGCACCAATTCTCCATCCGGGGTACCATCTCATAAACTAGGCATTCTGCCATCAACAAGGGGAACTTAGCCGCATCATCTCCCTTGTTCTGTTTAATCTTCTTAGCCCTTAATAAGGAGCTTTCCACTGCATAGATTTCCATAGCCATGTTAGCCAAACGAGCCAAAATTTCATCTTCATTCTGCAGATCCTGCTGATAAACTTGTGCTGCATTCCCAGCAGCCATAAGGAAAAGGGTTTTCATATTTTCTAAAATAAAAGTATCCCTTTCCACTGGATCAGAGGGGAGTTCTTTTTCTTTGGCTTCATTAATTGTGTTTTTCAAGTTTCCTACTGCTTCCATAAAGGGGAGTTCTCCCTTCATGGCTTTGGGCAGCAGGGTTCCAGGAATGATCTTCCGATTAATCTCATTGGTCCCTTCAAAGATTCTATTAATGCGGCTATCCCGATAAAATCTCTCCACGGGATATTCTTTGTCGTAGCCGTATCCGCCATAAATCTGCACCGCTTCGTCACAGATGTCATCAAAGCCTTCCGTGCAGTATACCTTATTGATGGAATACTCAATAGCATACTCCCGTATAGCTTCAGCCATTTCATCCTGAGAAACATCGGAAAGCTTTTCGT
>CAZXDQ010000429.1:0-1945 GCA_964639405.1 uncultured Syntrophomonadaceae bacterium
GGATAGAATCAACAGCAAAGAAGGACGGGAGAACCCCCTCCCTGCCGCCCTTAGTTGCTCTTCCCAACCTTTATTCTCAAAAAAGCCATTTATAATGTTCTCCAATGTTTTTTGATCTAGCAGATCTTTACGGTAAAGAAAGTTTAATGCCCCATTCCCTAAAGATTGCATTACCCCTCGGGTAGGCGCCAGAGCAGCCATATTGCTTCCCCTATTGTTTTCTAGATAAAATTTCCGATTGAACTCCCACAATTTCTCCAGATCATTTCGTTTTTCCTCCGAAGCTTCCTTTAATACCTGGGATGCCCACATCCCAGCCATTAAAGCTGAACCGGTCCCGCAACCGGTAGTAGGAATAGACATAGAACCTGCGTCCCCCAAAACCAAAAAACCCCTGGCAACAAAATTTGTCAGCGGAGCTCCCACTATACAGAGGCTCCTTCCGCCCCCTAACTTTTCTCCCGTTACAGAGGGATGCCGAGATATTAGTTTCTCGATCAACTTTTCCGGATCGGGGTTATCACCATTATAGCTTACTCCAGTGCCCACATCTATTTTTCCCTGATGATGAAGGTGGGTCCATTGGTAGCCAGCAAAATATCCATAGCGGTAATGATCAGGAATAGGATCGTCTGCCGCTATGGTGCGATCTCTGATACGCACCTCTCTTTGCACCAAGGCAAAATCCTCTTCGCTAAAGGGATAGGCCAATCCGGTATGATATGGAAGAGAACTTCTTAAAACAGCCTGAAAACCGCAAGATTCTACCACTACATCAGCATAAATTTCCTCTACTTCTCCGGTGTCCACCTCCTCTACCCTAACTCCGTAGACCTCTACTTTATCCAGCCCCTCCCCGGTTTCTCGATAAAGTAAATTTACCCCCCGGCGCCGATAAAATATCGAGGCCCCCTTTTGTTCAGCCTGCTGAACTAATCTTTGCCCCAAGCGCCGGCGATCAGTGGTTATCAGATTGAACTGGATTTCTTTTTCCGTTTTACCATCAGGGGAGTATATCTTGAGCCAAGGAATAGCATGGGGTTCAAATAATCCTCTATCTGTAGTAGTCTCGTTTTCTTCTTTTACATTTGCCCCTATCCAGCGTCCTCTTTCCAACTGGGGGAGCTGAAACCCCGCTTTTTCCAAAGGAGCTTTCTCTACAGCATCAGACCAATCATGGCCCAGAGAAGAAAAATCCCCCTCTTCGAAAATAGCTACCTCCACTCCGTTTGCAGCCAGTTCCCTGGCCAAAAGTGCCCCTCCAGGTCCTGCTCCTACTATTACCACTCGATAGGACAATTCATCGGCTCCTTTTCTATTCAAAGGTTTTTCTGGCTAGAAGTTACCTAGGGAGTTAATCTTATAATACCATACTTGAGCAACCTGCATCTATATGACCATTCTTCAACTCTCTTCACCTATTTCAGCCAGATTACGTTGATTTTTTCCGCTCTTCACTTTTTAGCCCGAAATTCCCTTGGTAAATTCTGCTTTCCACCGGGGCTCCAGAAAATCAACAATTTTTCCCCTTAAATAAATTAGGGAGGGATTATCGGAATCCCTCCCCCTTTCACTAATTTTATCTCCTCCTGAAGAATAACCTAAGATAATGTTAATACCTTTAGGAATAAAGGCTATCCAAGATATCCCCGTAGTTCTGGATAATACCCCGCTTCTTAGTCTTCAAGGTAGGAGTAATTTCTCCCTGTTCCTCGGTGAATCTCCGGTGCAGTATAGCGAAATTTTTAACTCTTTCAAAGTCTTCCAGATGTTGGTTCACTTCTTCTACTTCTTTTGCTATTTTTTCTTGCAGAAGGGGTTGATTAATAAAATCATCGCCCACTTCCACGCAAACCGGGCTACCTCCTATCTCCTGGTAAACCAGCTGATCTTTATCGTAAGCAATTCCTTCTCTATCGAATAGATTAATGAAATACGCAAAATT
>CAZXDQ010000430.1:0-1943 GCA_964639405.1 uncultured Syntrophomonadaceae bacterium
ATTTTAGTTTCTAATTAAGGTGTAAAAGAAGCGAAAATCTTTCAACATATTAAAAAACTTTTCCTGCCTCCAACCCTATCTATGGCAATTCAAAATTTCTAAAATCTAAGCTTGTTCTTGGCAATGCTAAAGCAATTTTATACTTAATATGTTATAATATTTATGATAAATACTTTATTTTGGAGACACAAATATTTAATATGAGAGCTAAATTATTCTCACCTACCACCGGGTCCTTTTCCCCTAATCTTCCCCAAAAGCTTTTGCTAGTATTCTCTATTATCATCATAAGTGTGCTGGCCCAGAACACTTTAGTGCTGAGGCTTTCCTTAGGTGAAATGGAAAACTTGCGCATTGGCTTCGGAGCTCTTTTCACTATACTGGGAGGAATATGGCTGGGTCCTTTTTGGGGAGGTTTTATTGGAGGGGTATCGGATTTATTAAGTTACTCTATCCACCCGGAAGGACCTTACTTGTTCACTATAACCCTGGTTTCTATTCTAAGGGGTGTAATACCTGGAGTTATGAGAAGCTATTTGCGTCCTCCTTTTCAGATAAAAAATTTGCTCCTCTTAGTAGGAACTCCCCAGATAATCTGTTCAATTCTGCTGATGCCCTTAATCTTAAATCAAGGGTTTGGGCTGCCCCTGGTGGAAAATATATACCATCGAATATGGATCCAGGTTTTCACCATCCCCCTTTATATGGCAATAATTTACGTGCTCTTAAAACAGTGGGAATCTGCCAAGCAGTTGCAAGTAAATGAAGAAAAATACCGCTCCATATTTAAAAATTCCCCCATGGGCATAATTTACTACAACCACGAAGGGATAATCACGGACTGCAATCAAGCAGCTGTAGGTATCATGGGTAGTATCCACTATTCTCTTTTAGGTCTTGACCTGAACCAGCTAAACAACCAGGGAATGGTAGATGCTCTGCAACAATCGCTAGCAGGATTACGCAGTTCTTTTGAGGGCCGCTACCCTGATGAATCTTCCCCTGAAGAAAAGTACGTGCGGGCCATTTTCAACCCTCTTACCTTCAACGGAGAGGTAAACGGTGGCACCGGCATCATAGAAGACTCTTCCTCCCGAAAACTAGCAGAGAAAAATCTGCAAAAGATTGCCGATACTGATGATTTAACCGGTTTGTGGAACCGCCGCTATTTCTTACAGGCTCTTCGAATGGAAATGGAGCGAAACCAGCGTTACCATGCGCCTTTTTCTTTGGCGATGATGGACATCGATAACTTTAAAGCTATAAATGATAACTGGGGGCACGCTGCCGGCGACGAAGTGTTAAAACAACTCTCCTTCCAAGTCAGCAGTCGCCTACGCCAAATTGACGTGTTGGGGAGAGTGGGAGGAGAAGAATTTTGTTTGCTGCTGCCGGGAACCGACAAAGAAGGGGCAGTGAAGTTGACAGAAAGCTTAAGGCAAACTTTGGAAAACAATCCGGTGATTTATAACCACCAGGAAATCTATTTTACTATAAGTGCGGGAATAACTACTTACTCTCAGGATATAAGCAGCGTAGACCAGCTTTTAAACTTAGCCGATCACGCTTTGTACCAAGCAAAAGCCAGGGGGAAAAATTGCATCGTAGTTTGAAAAAAAACTAAAAGCCTTTCCTGACCGTCCCAATCCAGGTTTTTTTCAAGTCTTCACTTCCGCAAGCCGGACAACACTTAGGCAAATGAGGCCATTCAAACTCCAACCAAAAGGCATGGCCCTGGGGGCAAACGTAACCGTTGACTCGTTCCATATCTGAGCCGGTTATTCTTGATATATTAGCTTTTTTTAGCGGTTCTGGCGGATTTTCTATAACCTTTATATAATTGTTCAAAGCTCTGGTAACGATCTTGGTTTTTTCTAGCTGCAATGTACGTGCCAACATTTCCAGTTTTTCAGCTTCTTCTTCAGTAAAATACACCGTAAGCC
>CAZXDQ010000431.1:0-1925 GCA_964639405.1 uncultured Syntrophomonadaceae bacterium
TAGCTCATCATGGACCTGCAAAAGCATTCTGGTTTGAAAATTTTCCTCCTGCAGAAGTTGGTGTACTTTTAGCATAGCCACTTTTATGATATCAGCAGCTGTCCCTTGAATAGGCGTATTTCGAGCAGTTCTTTCGGCAAAACTGCGGAGGTGATGCCGGGGTGAATTTATTTCTGGAAGGTAACGACGGCGATTGAACAAAGTGGTTACATAACCTTTTTTCTTGGCTTCTTCTACCACTTTGTCCATATATTCCTTAACTCCTTGGTATCTTTGAAAGTAGTTTTCAATGTACTTGGCCGCTTCTTTTCGGGGTATCTTTAAATCCTGGGAAAGCCCATAATCACTCATACCGTATACTATGCCAAAATTCACTGCCTTAGCACGACTGCGCATTTCCGAAGTAATTTCTCCCGAAGATAGACCGAAAATCTCGGCAGCAGTCCTTCGATGAATGTCTTCCTGTTGGTCAAAAGCTTCCATCAAAATAGGATCCTCCGATATATGGGCCAACACCCTCAGTTCTATCTGGGAATAATCAGCTGCAACTAAATAATAATCCGGATGGGAGGGAACAAATGCTTCCCGGATGCGCCTCCCTTCTTCCAATCGCACTGGTATGTTCTGCAAATTCGGGTCACTGCTGCTGAGTCTCCCGGTAGAAGTAACCGTCTGGTTAAAAGTAGTGTATACTTTTCCCGTATTGTGCTCAATCAGCTGTAACAGGCCATTCAAGTAAGTGTTCTCCAGCTTGACCAAATGTCGAAAATAGAGTATTTTTTCTACTATATGGTGATGGGAGGCAAGCTCTTCTAAAACCCGGGCATCGGTGGAATATCCGGTTTTAGTTTTTCTTATAACCGGAAGTTTAAGTTTTTCAAACAGTATCCGGGAAAGCTGTTGAGGAGAGTTTAAATTGAATTCCTCTCCAGCCCCTTGAAATATTTCCGATTTCAAAACCTCCAGCCTGGAATTAACCTCTTTAGAAAGTTCTAAAAGCTTATCTCTATCTACTTTAATGCCCCACCTTTCCATAGCACTGAGAACTCTGGTCAGGGGTAGTTCCATTTCTTCATAAAGGGAAAGGAGTTGGGCTTCTTTTAACCTTTCTTCCATACAATCCCGCAACTTAAAGAGGGACTTGGCCTGATAGGCTTTCCATTTAGCCTTCTCTTCCTCTCCGAGATCTTCTTCTGAGAGGGGCATAGGTTCTTGTGCAAATTCTTCCAGTAGTCGATGCAACCTAAAATCCGAACTGCCCGGATCCAGCAAATAAGCTGCCAACAGCGAATCAAACTCGGGTTCTAATTCCTTATACCCTCGATAAACTAAAAAATTAAGTAAAAATTTTACGTTATGCCCTATAACCTGGACTTCATCTTCTGAAAGCAGCCATTGCAGCATTTCTTCCCATTCTCCCTCCTGTACAGCTTCAGGGGCAAAGTAATAACCCTCTGTTTCATCCAAGGCTACTGCCAGGAAGCGCAATGGTCCTTTCCAGGAGGGGTAAGAAGCATCCAGTTCTACCAGAATAGTCAGGCGTTGTAACGAATATTTTTCTTTAATTCGCCTTATATCATCCAGGTTTTTCAATGGAGAAATTCCGGTTATTTTTATTTCTGCTTCATTTGCAGTTGGTAATTTATCCAGTAGACTATTAAATTCCAGTTCTTCAAATAACCCTCGCAGTTCTTGATAACTAGGGCTATAGCGACAATCCTCCAGGTCGAATTCTATTTCTGTTTGCTGATGGATCCTGGCTAACTCTTGACTCATGTAAGCCTGCTCCTTGTAAAGCATTAAATTCCGACCGATTTTACCGGTAATTTCCCCTTGCTCTACTTTCTCTATAATTGCTTCCAGGTGGGTGTACTGTTGCAAAAGACGACAGGCAGTCTTCTCTCCTATCCCTGGCACTCCCGGGA
>CAZXDQ010000432.1:0-1923 GCA_964639405.1 uncultured Syntrophomonadaceae bacterium
CCAGTTTCCGTCTCCAAAGTAAATCTGGTTCAAATACATCTCCATGATTTCTTCTTTAGAATATCTCCTCTCCAACTGCAAGGCTATACTGGCTTCCGCCAGCTTGCGTTCTGCCGTCCTGGCGTGATCCAAAAACAAATTGCGGGCCAGCTGCTGGGTAATAGTGCTGCCTCCCTGGACCAACTCTCCAGTAGTTAAATTGACCCAAACCGCCCGCATTACCCCCAGGACATCCACGCCCCGATGGCGGGAAAAACGGTGATCTTCTATGGCAATGAAAGCTTCCACCAGGTGTTCCGGCATCTCTTTATAAGGTAAGTACTCAATTCCCCGGCTGTCCATTCCCCGGATCAAAGCCCCGTTCATCTGGTAAATAGAATGCTCTTCTCCCCGTAAGGGCGCAGGATTTTCCCAGTCCACTCTGCCCCACCACCAACCCTGGTGCAAGCACAAAACCAGCAGAGAAACCGCCACCAACCCCCAAAAAAGCAACTTGCCCGTCAAGGTTAACAAAAATTTTATCACTCTATGAGCACCTCGGCAGAAAAAATTTCACCAGTACTCTTTCTTGCCAGGACTAAGGGAGCGTGGCAAAGGATTCGTCATCGAAGTAAAGTTCGCGCCCTTCAGGTATTTCCAGGGAAACTTCCTGGGGGTTAGACACCGCCTCCAGCCTATACAAATCTGAGCTGTACCAGTTGAGCTGCGGAGCAGGCAATTTCCCAGGTGCTTCCTTTACCAGAGGATAATCATGCTGGACAAAGGTTTCACTGCCCAGCTCGTACCACTGAAAATTCCTCTCTATATCAGTGATCACCATATTCATTTGCAAAAACCTGTTCTGGAGCAAGTGCCATTTTTTTCGGGAGGCTTCCAGGTGGGTAAGGCCAAAATAACCAGCGCAACCTTCCCCCCGCAGCGACATTACACAGCGGTTAAGAAAGAGGGTAATTCCTTTAACCGTCTCCACCGGATCCACAAAAAACGTATCAAACTGAGCCTTTACCTCTTTCGGCAAAGGTTCCCGCACATCATAAACCCTGGTTTCCAGGTTATCCAAACCTTCCTTCCGAGCAGTGCTCTGGATAAACTCCACCAACCTCTCATCTACTTCCATCACCAGCACTTTTTCCGGTAATCCAGTTAAGGCAGCGGCTATCCCGGTTAAATCGTCATCCCCTAGCACCAGCAAAGAACTCCTCTCTAAGTCTCCCCGCTGGTACATTACCATAAGCCGGGCTACCAAAGTATCTAAATCTACCGGCCCCTGATCGAATTGGGCTATAGCTCCGGGTCTTTCCGATTTAATCGCTTCCATTTTTTTATAGACCCTGTTAAATAAGCCATCTCCAACTACTCCCTTTCCCTGGCAGCGGGGGCATCCCACCTCTTCCCTTTCCTGAAGACGCATCTCCCTGGCCAACTTTTCACCAGCCTCGGTAAGGGACAAGCGCTCCCCCCATTCCACCATTCCTTCTTCCTTCATTTCCTTAATGATCCTGGTGAATTGAGCTAAATGACGGTCCTGCTTACCAATTAATTCCCAAAAACTGTGGGGTTCTCTCCACAGGGCGGAAAGTATTACCTTCTTTGCTTTTTCCATTGCCACTACTCCTTTATACTTTATATTAATTCCAACGTAACTACTCAGTCTATCAATTCTCTATCAGGTCGCTATGGCTTCGTTTCGGGTCAACTCGAAAGCAAGTGCACGGCTCAGCCTTAACCCTTTCGCAGGCTACCCTCGATAGTCGCCGGCACTCAACTGATTAAAAAGATGCAGTGGCAGTACCGGCTCCGGGTCGAGGCGGCACTGAAACCAGGTGCCGGCCTGCTACCGGGTAAGGCTTCGCCGGCTACTTCTATCCCTCGTGGACAGTCACTCCGCCATTAGCAACCTGACCATCTTAGCTTTTTAAAGGC
>CAZXDQ010000433.1:0-1917 GCA_964639405.1 uncultured Syntrophomonadaceae bacterium
TACCCTTAAAGCAAATACCCTGTCTTGCTCCAGTCCTCCTCCCATTACTTTAAAATAATACGCATCAGCCACTTCCGAAGACATATAACAATCGTTTCTGGGAAGCAGTAATGCATTCCCATCACCCAGCTGTTTTAAGGCATTTTCTACATAATCCATGCATTCTTTCATAGACAAGGTATCTTCTATTACTTCATTAGTTAAAAATCTCAAAAAAAGAAACCTCCTCAATTTGGTTGGAATACGTTTAATCACAATATTTTAAGATAGTGTTTTTCAAGCCTACGTAATTAAACTCAACTTTTGCATTCAATACCTGTTTCAAATAAGCCATGGTTTCAAAACCGGTACAGTGCGCACCTACCAGAACTTGAACCCCCAGGTTGTTTAACCACCTGGCCATCTCTTTCAGGTGTTCTTTATGGGCCTTAAATAGATGCAATCCCCCTAATATGGCATATACCCTGGTTTCCTCCATACTTTCCATCGCATGGAAAACCGTATTTTTTAAGCCCATATGTGTGCAGCCTAATATCAAAACAAGACCGCGATCAGTGTTTATACATAAATACTGTTCATCTTTAAAATCATCCGGGTAATATTTACCATCTTTACCTTTAATCACTCTATTTTTCATGTCCCCATCGTCAAAAGCAAATTGTGGGGTTACAGGGCCAAGTAAATAAAAATCATTGTCAATTCTCATGTTTTCTTGCCTGAACTTAAGTTGAGCACCCATCTGAACAAAATAGTTGCTATCCCGGGTGAGACCACTTTTCCTGACCTCTTCCTCACCTTTTTTTATGTACTTGTCAGCAAATATATGGGGATGAACAATAACATTAATGCCACCGGTCATTTTTAATATTTCCTCCAGTCCACCGGTATGATCCCAGTGGGAATGACTCAGTATCACCGAATCCAGGTTGTTAACATCAAATTTAAGTGCATTCAAATTCTGCTTAAGAGTAAAACCGGGCCCGGTATCAAAAAGGTAACTCTTCCCCCGATATCTAATTAAAAACGAAAGCCCGTGTTCCCCCATTAAACGCCTGGCGCTGTACCTGGGGTGGGTTACGTAGTTGTCCACCAGGGAATAGATTTCAATTATACTATTCAAGTCCATCCCCCCTTTAAAGGTTTTAATATAAATTTCAGAAAGGGGCTAAAACAATTACCCCTTTCTGAAATTTATTCCTGTTTCTACATCTGCCTCTCTTTAACAAATCCCGCATAGACCTTACTTGGCGGAACAAAATCAGCAGGATCTATATAAGCATCAATTACAGTTGGCTTATTGGAATCTAATGCTTTCTTTAACACGCTCCCCACATCATCCCTGCTTCTAATCTCATAACTTTCCAGGCCAAACTCTTTAGCCAGGTTGGCAAAGTTGGGGAGGGAAAAATCGCACCCTATGGATCTGCCCTCAAATAGATTTACCTGCTTGTACTTGATACTTCCATAAAAATTATTATGCATAATAATTAGTACAACCGGAATGTTTTGCTCGGCTGCAGTCTGCATTTCCTGCAGAGTCATCATTATCGCGCCGTCACCTACCATGGCTATTACCTGTTTATCAGGGTTACCCATGGCCGCTCCCATGGCCATAGGGTAACCGCTGCCCATTATTGCCAGGTCCCCTGGCTGAACGCTGGGCACATAACTCTCCATGGCAAACCTCGTATATAGTCCGGTACCACCGCTTTCTGCTACAATAATGGCATCTCTGCTGCAAAGTTTACGCAGCTCTTTGAAGATGGTGACACGCCTGACTCTGTCCCCGCCCTCGTTATCAACCTTGTCCAAAAACTCTTTGAAATCTTTCTTGGTTTGTGCTATCTGTTTGACCCTGGGAAGTTCAGATAACTCGGGAGGCGTGACACCCTTCTCGTTAAGGGTAGCAATCAGTTG
>CAZXDQ010000434.1:0-1899 GCA_964639405.1 uncultured Syntrophomonadaceae bacterium
TGCCGATCCCACCTTCGGCAAGAAAAAAATCATTCGCTAACACCAAGGGAAACGCACTTTAAGGGAGGGGGAACGCACTTCCCCTCCCTTCAATTTAAATTAGGAAAGGGGCCTCACTTTATGAATGATCCCCTGTACAGTCGACTACAGCCTTACTTCCAAGAAGCAGCTAAAAGAACGGTTTCTCTTTTAGAGCTCATCATCTTACAAAGCTCGTCCCATGATGATGGGGAAGCCTCTATAACAGATCCGGAGTATCACTTCTCCCTCTTTTTCCCCAATATAGATGTTAAAACAGAACTGGATCACTTGCGAGAAGAAGAGTTCATTGTGGAAAAGGACCAGGGTTACACCTTACATCCTTCCTTGGACGTGGAGCAGGTGAAAAAAACTTTTTACCAGCTTCTCGGAGAACAAGAAGTACCCCTGGTGCCCGGCACCACTTTAGAAGAGGTTTGGAATGGATTTTTGGGGTACCTTCAGGAAAACGAACCCCGGGTCGCTTTTGACAACGCTAAAAGCCATCCGTTACAGATGGAGTTGATATACCGTCAAAGAAAAATTATCATTGAGGTAAAATCTCTACCTTTTCTTATTCCACCTCCGGGCCATGCCTGGAAATTGACCATGGGCCTCTGGGATAGCGATAGCTTGCCACAAATGGCTCCCTTTTTTGTAGAAAAACCCTGGCTTAAACGAGCCGCCTTTTACAATCTCAACACCGCAGGCAAAGCGAACATCGTGCCCAGCGGCCTTTTCCCTTACTTTGACTGGTATTTGCGGGATGAATTCAGATTACGAGTAGCACCTTGCCGAGAATTCACTCTGGAGCTGATGAATAAAGGTATTATGAGGGTAGAAGGGTAAGCCAAGCCTAAAGTAAAGTCCCCAGAACGCAAAAAGCACCAGCTACAGGGAAAGGAATGAAAAAAGAAACAAAAGTAAGCAAAGTAACTACTACTCAATCTCATAGTAGCATAGGCTGCTTAGATATGAAGCAAAAAGAAAGGGAGTGAGTTCAATTGAAAAAAACTTTTTTCCATTATCCTTTTTCCGCCATAGTTAATCAAGAAGACATGAAAAGAGCTTTGCTTTTAAACGCGGTAAATCCCTCTATAGGCGGTGTCCTTATTCGCGGAACCAGCGGTACCGCCAAGTCCACAACAGTGCGTGCTCTGGCAGAACTACTCCCCGAAATAGACATCGTAGAAGACTGCCCTTTTTTTTGCAACCCCTACTCCACGCTGGAGCAATGCGCCCTTTGCCAAGAACGCAGCCAAAAAGGAGAAAAACTCCCTGTATCCCGTCAAAAAAGGCGTCTGGTAAATCTGCCACTAAATGCTACGGAAGACCGCGTTGCAGGAACTCTGGACATCTCCAGAGCGTTAAACGAAGGCATCAAAGCCCTGGAACCCGGACTTCTTGCCGAAGCTAACCGGGGCATTCTCTATATAGACGAAATTAACCTGTTAGATGATCAAATCGTAGATATACTCTTGGATGCTGCCGCATTAGGCACAAACCTGGTGGAAAGAGAAGGGGTATCCTTGGCTCATCCAGCGCGGTTTATTCTTATAGGGACTATGAACCCGGAAGAAGGGGAGCTACGTCCGCAAATTGCCGATCGCATCGGACTCCAGGTAGAAATAAGTGGTTTACAAGACCTGAGCAAAAGAGAGGAAATCATGAAACAAAACGAAAAATTCCTTCAAAATCCTAGCAATTTTTATACAAATTATCAAAAATTAGAAGAGGAATATAAAGGAAAAATTATCATGGGCAGTAAAAAATTGAAGGATGTAACCTTTCCAGCACATTTGTTCCAGGCAGTAGCCCATCTCAGTAACCGCTTTAACGTGCCAAGTCACCGTGCCGATATAACCATTGTTCAGTGCGCCA
>CAZXDQ010000435.1:0-1897 GCA_964639405.1 uncultured Syntrophomonadaceae bacterium
TTTAAAAATGATATCGAAAACATTAGTGTCCATACTATCATTCCTTCCAAAGCTTTAAAGCTAAAGTAACAGCCTCTTCAGCATCAGCAGCAAACGCATCTGCTTCTGTAACTTTCCACAGGCCTGGATTCTCAGAAAATACCTTGCCCCCAACCATTATCTTTATGTTCTGCAGCTTTTCTGTGTTCCGTACCTTGTCAACGATGGAGGACACCCTATCTATATTAAAAGGCATCGCAGCAGAAATACCAAGCAGGAAAGGGGGATCCTCCTCAAGAGCTTCGATTAACTCATCTTCTGGTACACTCGCACCTAGATATTTCACGTCCCAACCGTCAATTTCCCAAAAATCTGCTACCATGCGGGCCCCTATTTCGTGGAATTCATTGGGAGAAGCTGTAACTACTGCTGTTCCCTTTGTATGCTCTACCAGTACAAACCGGGGATACAGGTTGGCCATAACCCGGGAGATTATGGCAGAAGCAAGGTGTTCATGGGCTACGGATATCTCACCCTTCTCCCACATATAACCGATTTGGTATAAAGCCCGCTGCACCACCTGTAAATAAAAATCTTTAAGATCATTATAGCTGATTACATTTTCACTTGCCAGTTTTAAGCAGTTCCGGTGTTCCCCTTGAAACAAGCACTCCAGGAAAGAATCATACACTTTTTTCCAGCTACCTTCTACATCTATTGCCCCTGGTTCTGTGATCTGTTGTGAAAACTGAATTATTTTCTCGTGGTTATCAAGAATCCACCGGTACACTCTTGCCAAAGGCTCAGCCAAGTGCGGTTCCAAGTATTTTTCTAAAGCAGAAAGCCACGCTTCTAGCACCACAGCAAAATAATCATAGGAAAAACCATGGGCTCTGTAGCTGCGGTAAACCCAGGGCAGCGTTTGCAGAAGGAGGTGACTATGCTGAAACTTAAATATATTAACCATAAATTTCGCGTGGTTGCTGTGATTATTTTCCATTACTTCTAAAGAATTGTTACCGATAAGCTTGTTAATATCCCCGCGCGTACTTAATTGCCGGTTGACTTCGGTTACCAGCATATCCTGGCTGCGCTCGTATTCTGCTGCTGCCTCATAGGGCATGTCCAGTAATTTTTCCAATCTTTTCGACATCTCCTTCAAGCTATCAACTCCCTTTAGTTACAAAATACTGTTGTTAGGCATGGGATACCCCTAGCGCGTCAGCACTAATCAAAGGAAACAAAGAAGAATATAACGCCATGTCGGGGGACTACCGAATTATATAGTTCAATCGTACATCAATGAGCTCAATCTGTTGCTTTAAAAACATTCCTTACTCTCAACCACAAATGTTATTTCCAGGACATCAGTTGCTTAAAATTTTTTACAGCCTTTCTATGTCAATAGAACCGTTAGAAGTACTCATGATGAGCTGGCGCCCTCCCCTTCCTATCCTACCTTCCAGGTAGGTTTCCTCCTGCCTTATAGAGGAAAATTCTAGGCCCTGGTAATTAACACTACCGTTTGAGGTCGAAGCCGTTATATCTGCATTTATGCCGGGATCAATTTTAACATCTATAGAACCATTGCTGGTTTTAACCTCGATATCGTCAGGTAAAGCAGGAATTTCCGCCTGGATACTGCCGTTCGAAGTCCTTGCCCCGGCAAGGCCCCTGACGCCACTAATTTCAATATTGCCGTTGCTGCTGCGGGTTGTAACGATCCCGTCAACATCAACAATGTTAATCCTGCCGTTGGAAGTTTCTGCTTCCGCATCCCCCGTAACTTCGTTCAAGCTGATGCTACCGTTAGAATTTTTCACCCTTGCAACAGTAACACCCTTCGGCAGCCTAATCTCATAGTTAACAGATACATGCGCAGTTTTATTACTGTACTGTGTTTCAATGAATATCTTTT
>CAZXDQ010000436.1:0-1895 GCA_964639405.1 uncultured Syntrophomonadaceae bacterium
GTGAAATAAGAACAGTAATTTTACCTATTATTAGCTTAAAAGGTTTACGTTGTAATAGTAAAACTAATTTCAGGCAGGCCTTGGATATTTATGTGGAGAGAAACATCGATTGGACGGATGCTTTTATTGCTGCTTCCATGTTAACAGCTGGAACAAAAGAAATTTATTCCTATGATCAGGATTTTGATAAAGTAGATAACCTTATCAGGATGGTGCCTAAATAGTAAAACTATGACAATCGTAAATTTCTTTATTAAGCTAAGTTGCAATTAATTTTTGATGAAAAACTTTTATTTGTAAATTGCTCAGAAATGGTAATATTGATCTTCTCTCAACCCCTGGAACAGGTTGTAACACAGCAGAAGCATGATAACGGTAAAGGGCAGGGCAGCTGCAATAGTCATATCCTGCAAAGCTTCTAAGCCACCTGAAAGCAGCAGGACTACGGCCATGGAGGATTGGGTGATTCCCCAGGCAGCTTTTTTGCTTACCGCCGGGTGGAGATCTCCACCGGAACTCATCATACCCAAAACGAATGTAGCAGAATCGGCGGAAGTGATAAAGAAAACTGTCAGCAGGATTACAGCCAGCCCCGACATGAGCGTCCCCAGGGGAAAGTTTTCCAGGACGGCAAAAAGGGCTATGGGGGGATTATCCAAGGCTACCTGCGCTACTGAAATTCCCTCGTAAAGTTCCAAATGTAGCCCGGAACCACCCATGACGCTGAACCAGAAAAAAGTCAGCAGGGATGGGACCAGCAGGGCTCCCAGAATAAATTCCTTGATGGTTCTTCCCCGGGAAATCCGGGCAACGAAAACTCCCACAAAGGGGGACCAGGAGATCCACCATGCCCAGTAAAACAGAGTCCAGGACTTGGTCCATTCGTATCCTTCAAAGGGATTGGCCTGCAGACTCATTTCCAGCAAACGATTAAAATATTCCCCTAAGGAACTGCTAAAAACGGAAAAAATATAGGCAGTTGGACCGATTACTAGCAACATAACTAAAAGAATCCCTGCTACCAGCAGGTTAGACTTGCTAAGCAGTTGGATCCCTTTATCCAGGCCGACAATGCTGGAGATCATAAAAAGGACGGTGGCTACGGCAATAACTATAACCATGGTACTTTGCTCATCGGGGATGCTGAAAAGATGGCTCAAACCGCTGGTTATTTGCATGGCTCCCAATCCTAAAGAAGTGGCTATGCCGAAAATGGTGGCCAGGACAGAAAAAACGTCGATGGTATACCCCCAGGGTCCATAAATTTTATCTCCCAGTAAGGGGAAAAAGCAGGAACTAATCAAGGGAGGCATTTTTC
Source organism: uncultured Syntrophomonadaceae bacterium (assembly GCA_964639405.1). GTDB lineage: Bacteria > Bacillota > Dethiobacteria > DTU022 > PWGO01 > CAZXDQ01. Next base: position 1,319 of record CAZXDQ010000436.1, read on the forward strand.
GCCGGAAGGAGAAATAGGCAATGCTAAGGCTCATGACTATGTATACTGCCCAGGGATGTAGCCCCCAGTGCAAAAAACTGTAGCGCATGGAAAAAGCGGCGCTTTGACCGGTGGTATCGGGAATATGCTCAGGAGGGTTCAAATAGTGAGAGAGGGGTTCAGCTACTCCCCAGAAAATCAACCCGATTCCCATTCCCGCTGCGAAGAGCATGCTGAACCAGCCGAAATAGGAATACTGGGGTTTTTCCCGGTCTCCGCCCAGTTTGAGGTTTCCAAAGCGACTGAAAGCTAAAGCCAGGCTGAAAACCAGAAAAAGAAAGGCGGAAATGAGATAAAGCCAACCGAAGTTTTCCAGTATGCTCTGATTCAAAAAAGTGGCCAAACGGTCCAGTTCTTCGGGGCGAGCTGCTCCGTAACCAACTACGCTGAGGGAAATAACTAGAGAAGCAATGAATACCAGGTTCTTTTGCATGACAAACTCTCCCTTTTAATAGGTAGGCTGGGAAGAATTGATCAGGGAAACAATAGTACAGAGCTCCATGCCCGGTTAATTACTCTTTCGCAGGTGGTCCCCATG
>CAZXDQ010000437.1:0-1875 GCA_964639405.1 uncultured Syntrophomonadaceae bacterium
ATCAGCAGCATACCCCCGACCTGGTAACCATGGACATTACCATGCCCAACATGGACGGGCTCACTGCCATAAAAGAGATTCTAGGCAAAGACCCCCAGGCCAAGGTTATCGTAGTGAGCGCCATGGGGCAAAAGAATCTGGTGATCGATGCGTTAAATGCTGGCGCTAAAGATTTTGTGGTCAAGCCGTTCCAGCCGGACCGCATTGAGGAAGCGCTGCAGAAGGTAAATGCTTAAACAGTAGAAGTCCGATCGGAGTGATGGATAGATGGAGGAAAAACCGCGGGTAGATCAAGAGCGGCTGGACATGCTGCGGGAATTGGCTAACATAGGTATCGGCAGCGCCACCACCTCCCTTTCGGAAATGCTTCAGGACGAGAAGATCATGATGGACGTTCCCCAGGTGGAAGTGGAAGTTCTGCAGGAAGTTCCCGAAAAGCTGGGGGATCCGGAAAACATGGTGGCGGGAGTCTACTTTGAAGCTCAGTGTCCGGAAGAAGAGATCAACCTGGTCCTTCTCTTTGTGCTTTCCATGGAATCCGTAAAGAATTTGATTAAAAGGCTGCTGCCCGATAGTTCCCTGGAAGGCTACAATTTTGAAGCGGGAGAAATTGGCGAAATGGAACTGTCCATGGTCCGGGAAGTGGGAAACATTGTGGCGGGATCATACCTCAACGCCCTTTCCTTTGTAACTAACCTGACTTTTATGTCTACGCCTCCTCAGCTGGCTATGGACATGACGGGAGCCATTGTGGCTACGGTGATTGCGGAAACCCGCATGGTAGATGATGAGCTTATCCTTTTAAAAACGGAGATCCACTCTGCGGAAGAAGTCCTGGAAGGAGCAATAGAAGGCAATGTTTTGATCCTTCCCGATGAAGGCGCTATGGTTCGAATATTCAATTTAATGGGAGTAGAGTAATGGATGTAGATACCACTACCAAGGTTAAGATAGCGGATTTGGCGGTCAGGAAAGGCGAGGGCACCATTATCACCGTAGGACTGGGTTCCTGTGTGGGGGTTGCTCTATACGATGAACAGTCCCGGGTAGGGGGATTGGCTCACGTCCTCCTGGCGGACAGCAACCACTTTTCCAAGAAGGGTGAGAAACTCAATCCCGCTAAGTACGCCGATACGGCTCTTCCCCTGCTGGCAGAACAAATGGAACGGGAAGGGGGAAGCAGGCGCCGGCTGGTGGGTAAAATCGCCGGCGGCAGCAAGCTTTTTGGTAAGAATTCCAATATTATGGGTATTGGGGAAAAGAACATCGAGATGGTCCGCCATGTGTTGAAACAAATGAACATTCCCATTTTGGCGGAAGACGTGGGTGGAACCCACGGGCGCACCATGAAAATAAATGTTTCCACCGGAGAGGTAGCCATCTCCACAGTGGGTAGAGGAGAAAAGAAACTTTGAAGGGGAAAAACACCGATAAGCATCAAGAAGGCGTGAGCAGTAGCCGATCCTCCAGGGGGGAAAGGGAAAAAAGAGCTATCCGGGTGTTGGTGGTAGACGATTCGGCTTTTATGCGCCGCATTATTGGGGATATTGTTTCTGCCCAGCCGGATATGGAGTTGGTGGGGGTAGCTCGGAATGGAGAAGAAGCCCTGGTGAAAAGGGACAAGCTGGCCCCCGATCTAATGACTTTGGACCTGGAAATGCCCAAAATGGGAGGTTTGACTGCCTTAAAAAAAGTTATGGCTCAGGCTCCTCTGCCGGTGATCATAGTTAGCACCCATTCGGGGGAGAGAAACGAGAGTACTCTGGAAGCCCTGGAAGCGGGAGCGGTGGATTTTGTACCCAAACCTTCCCAAAAGGGGAGCGAGGAAACCCTGGAAGAGCTGAAAAAGACCCTGCCTTTGAAAATTCGGGCAGC
>CAZXDQ010000438.1:0-1859 GCA_964639405.1 uncultured Syntrophomonadaceae bacterium
CATGCGTTAGAAGAGATTGACCAAAAGCTATTAGCGCAGAGGGAAGGAGGTTTAAGGGTAGTAGGTAAGCGGCATTCTGTTTTTTCTTTGTGCTTGGCTTATGATAAAATAAAAGAAAGTTACTCATAAAGGAGATTATGAGAGAGGTGAGATTGGTGAGCTTTAAAGCTGATGATCTGTTTACAATGATCGAAGCTTTGCCCATAGATGTAAAAACTGAATTAGTTGATAAAATTCTTGCCAGCATACATCCCTTACAAAAAGAAATAGACGAAGAGTGGAAAAAAGCAGCAGAAGAAAGGATCAATGAACTGAAGATAGGCAATGTTCAGGTTATCCCTGGCGATAAAGTTTTTAGTGAAATTAAGGAGAAATACGGTAGATGAAATACTCTTTCCATCCTGAAGCGAAGGAAGAATTCATGGAAACCATAGACTATTACGAATTGTGCAGTACCGTGACGAGGTTAATAAAATGCTTAAGGGTTATACGCAGGTAATAACAGGATTTAGCCAAAGAAAAGCAATGAAAGTAGAAACCTAATACTGCTAAGGGGGATGATATATGAGTATAGCTATTTTGAAAAAGTGTACTAAAAAATTAGCTTTAGTGGTTATGATAAGTTTTATTTGCTTGTCTTTATTTTTTTCTATTACCGATAAATACGTCTACGCTGGAGATAATACTACCCAAGTGCAGCGAATTTCCGGTGCGGATAGAATAGAAACGGCATTAGAAATTGCCGCATACGGTTGGGATCGATCTGATAAAGTAGTTTTGGCTCGTTATGATGCTTTTCCCGATGCTCTGTCCGGCACGCCTCTGGCAGCTGCGTACGAGGCTCCGGTTTTGTTAACCAGGCCGGATTCACTTCCCTCCCCGGTGAAGGGAAAAATTATGGACCTTGAGGCCAGAGAAGTGATTATACTGGGGGGAGAAGGAGCCATATCTGAAAATGTGGCAGAAGAAATAAAAGAGCTGGATATTAACATTAGCCGAATTGGAGGAAAGGATCGCTATGAGACTTCTAAAAAAATAGCGGATGCCCTGGTGGAAGCCAGAGGTAGGGCGGCAAGGGAAGCAGTGGTGGCGTTTGGTCACGACTTTCCAGACGCCCTTGCGGTTGGCTCTTATGCTGCCGATCAAGGCATGCCCATTTTACTGGTGGACAAGGACCGTATCCCTTCTTCCACGCAAAATGCGTTAAATGAAGTGGATAGGACTGTGGTAGTGGGAGGAGAAGCGGTTATTTCGGAACAGGTTAAAGAGAAATTACCAACACCCACTCGGATTGCGGGAGAGGATCGTTACGAGACGGTATCCTTGCTGATAAAAGAACTGGACATGGCCTTAGAGAAGGCTTTTTTAGCCACGGGGATGGAATTTGCCGACGCCTTGAGCGGATCGGCTTTAGCAGCTCGAGAGAACGGTTCTATTTTGTTGGTAAGCCCGGATAAAATACCTCGCCCGATACAAAAAGTTTGTAGTGAAATTGGCGTAGATAATTTTGTCATCCTGGGTGGGGAAAATGCCGTAGCTTCGGAAACTTTAAGCCAATACCCTGTACTTAAAAACGTGCCCACGGTAGATAAGGTGACCGGTTTTTACGCCCTGGGGGGTTCCTGGACTAACTTGTTTGAACGGGATTACCCCGAGTACAGTACCGGTAATACGGATGTGATAGATGAGCTCGCCCTGGGGTGGTACAGTGTTGACCAAAAAGGCAAGTTATTAACCGAGAGCGGTACCGGATGGTGGAAGCCGGCCGGATGGGAACGGGTATTGGAACGTGCGGAAGAATTTGATTTGAGGACAGAAATGGTGGTACACCAGGAAAACCGTCGGTTGAGTAACGAGAA
>CAZXDQ010000439.1:0-1857 GCA_964639405.1 uncultured Syntrophomonadaceae bacterium
AGACACCGTCACCAAAGTTAAAGCTAGAGACTTTTCCAAGATCCAGGGCAGGTTCAATACCAGGCTAAGCCTTTCCAGCGCCAACGTGGACGAAGTTATCAAGAGGCGCATCCTCTATAAAAACGAGGTAGCCAAAGACACTTTAAGGTTACTCTTTCCACAAAAAGAGGCTATCTTGAAAAACCTCCTCACCTTTACCTCTGGCACCTCCGAGATGAAAACTTATAATTCTGAAGAAGATTTTATAGAGGTTTACCCCTTTATTCCATATCACTTCAGGCTCCTGCAGTCTGTTTTCACGGAAATAAGACAACACGGGGCCAGCGGCAAGCACCTGGCCGAAGGCGAAAGGTCCCTTTTAAGCGCTTTTCAGGAAGCCGCCCTGGCTTACGCTGACCGGGAAGAGGGCACTCTAGTTCCCTTTTCCGCCTTTTATGAAACCATTGAAACTTTCTTGGACCACAATATCCGCACGGTGATCCTTCACGCTCAAGACAACGACCGGCTAAACGAACGGGATGTGGAAGTGCTCAAAATCCTGTTTTTAATCAAGTGGGTAAAAGAGATGCCCAAGAACCTGGACAATATTACTACCCTTTTGGTGAACCACATAGACCAGGACAAAGTTGAACTCAAGAAAGAAATAGAGGGTTCATTAAAGCGTTTGCTGGATGAGAATCTTATTCAGAAGAATGGTGACGAATACATCTTTCTTACCCATGAAGAACAGGATGTAAACCGGGAGATACAAAACATCCCGGTAGATATTAGTCAGATAACTTTAAGTATAGGCGAGCAAATTTTTGACGGTATTTATGGAGAAAGAAGGTTTAAATACAATAACCGCTATCATTTTGATTTCTACCGGGCGGTAGACGACCGTTACTACTCCACCCAGAAAGGGGAAATGGGGGTATGGGTTATAACCCCTTACTATGATGCCGGGGGGGATCTCTCGGAGCAGGAATTAAAGATGATGACTTCCCGGGAAAACAGCCTGGTCATAAAACTGCCGCAGCATACCCCTGTTCTTGAAGAAATAGACCAGATTTTAAAAATTGATGCTTATATGAAAAGGAAGGGCGGCGCCGGTGCCACGGAAGTGATTGAAGAAATAAAGGCCCGCAAGTCCCGTGAATTAACTAGCAGAAAAGAAAGGGTATCTTCTCTCTTGATAGAAGCGCTGAAAGAAGCCGAATATTACGCCAACATGCAGAAGCTGGAGCTCAAGACCAAAAGCCCCGTGGAGAAGATCAACAGCGGTTTAACTCTCCTGGTGGAAAGCATCTATGATAAGCTCAACTATGTAACTGACTTTATAGAGAGCAACCAGGATCTGCAACAAATTCTAAAAGACCCGCAGGCCCAGCAGCTGAGCCTTGAAGATGACCGGGTGCCCAACAAACTGGCCCTGGAAGAAGTGAACCATTTCATTAATTTGAGCACTCAGCAGAATCTTCCCATAACCATGAAAGCCATTATGGACCGTTACACTTCTCCTCCCTACGGCTGGAAAGAGCTAGATATAGCCGGCCTGGTGCTGAGGCTGTTCAAGTCCCAGGAAATCTCCCTTTACCGGGGAGGACAGAGCTTAGACCCTGCTGACCCCAACATCATTACTTACGTTACCCGGAAAGACCAGCTGGAAAAATTAGTGTTAAAGAAGCGCTCCAAAACCCCCGATAGTTATATCAACAATGCCAGGAAACTGGCCCGGGAGTTGTTTAATGCCGCCGCGCTTCCCAGTGACGAGGACGGCATCATGTCCAAATTTAAAGAGCTGGCTCAAAAAGAACTCCATGAAATTGAAATATTGTTAGATAAATACGAAGGCCAGGAGAGAGGTAAATATCCCTA
>CAZXDQ010000440.1:0-1857 GCA_964639405.1 uncultured Syntrophomonadaceae bacterium
AGTGCCTGGGCATCCGTATTGACTGCTACCAAACTTACTCCTTTCATTTCAGAACTTATCATGCGCTTAACTGCATTGCTGCCGCCGCCACCCATACCTACAACCTTAATCACCGGGGAGTAGTAAGAACTGTTTTCTGTAAATTCTTTCATTCATTAGCCCTCCCTAATATAAGCCCTCCCTCTTGGAGGGCATTTATAATTACGATTGAGCAACTCTTAATGAACAGCCGTGACGAATAGGGCCCATTTCATTTCAGGTATTAGTATATATCAGTGGAGGTGACATCTGTGTGTCCCCTGATTATTAAAACGACAAAATCTTTAAAATTATGCAAGCATAAATACATTAATCAGGTTTTTTTTAAATGATAGTTTTAGATTAATGATTTCGAGGCCTCCCTAACTTACAGGTTTGAAAATTCAAGCTGCAGAGCCATCAAAAAGGAATAACAAGTGAAATATAAGGCTCTGATACTAGGCTTTTAACCCATTCTAAAGTATCAAAAAAATCCTGCTTCAGTTCTTCAATGTTTTCTGCTACCGGCAAAAATTCTTCCGGATCCACCGGAATACCTGTTTGAGTAATAGTTTCTAAATGCAATTCGTATTCGTTATTGAAGAATTTTATAATACCATTAACCTTAACAATGCTATCACTTTCTATTTGGGAGAAAACTTCTTCACCATCATCCCACAATTATCATGCTTGAAGAACGTGCCATGAGAACCGTTCCTTTGGCACGTTACGCAGGAAACGCCAGTCGGAAAGTGGTTCCCTCCCCGGGGAAGGATTCAACCTGAATCTCCCCGCCCATGGCACGGGTCCATTCCCTGACCAGGGCCAATCCCAGTCCGCTGCCACCGGTTTTCCGATCCCTGGATTCGTCAGCCCGGTAGAAACGCTCAAATATATAGTCAAGTTTATCCGCCGGAATACCTTGCCCGGTATCCGAAACCTCTATGACGGCATAGTCGAGGCCATTGTTATTCTCCCGGGTGGTTATCGTTAGCTCGATGACGCCCCCGCTATCAGTATAGTCAAGGGCATTATGGAGAAGATTTTTGACCGCAGCAAATAATAACTTCTCATTCCCCATCACAAATAGCTTATGGGGGGGCAATTGATAACTGAAACTGAGCCCGTTTTTTTCAACCAACGGGCTTACTGCAGCCACAAGTTTATTCCCCAGCTCACGCAAATCAAGCTCTCGCTTTTCCACCTCTGTCTGCTGGAAATCCACCAGGGACAACCGGTGCAAATCTTCAATAAGATGTTCCAGGCGTTCCACCTCCTGCAGGGTATATCCTATGTGTTCCCGGTTCAAAATCAGAACCCCGTCTTCAAAAGCTTCCAGGTATCCTTTAAGAGAGGTAACCGGGTTTCGAAGCTCGTGGGAAACATCCTGGGTAAGTTTTTTCTTCAGATAACTTGCCCTTTCTATATTAGCGGCCATTTGATTAAAACTTTCGGCCAGATCGCGAACCTCCAGCGGCCCGGTTGGAGAAGCCCGGGAAGAAAATTCGCCTTCTTTAATTCTTTCAGCATTTACCTGTAAATGTTTTATTGGTTTGGATATGGACATAGAAATTATCGCGCTAATGACAGCCGAAAGTAATAAAGAAACTATACCTCCCAGTATAATGCTGTTCCCCACCCTTGTCTTGAAGTCAAGCTCTGCGGGGGTGTAAAAACCTGTTTCCTTTCTGCGGTCCAGGGGAACAATAGTAATTTCACCTTCCTGCTCACCATCCACAATTAATGGGTGACTAGTTTCACCGGGGAGATTTTCGAGATCTTCCCCTAAACCCTCAACATCTTCCCGTCCCCTGCGCATGTGGGGGGTATGGGTAACAT
>CAZXDQ010000441.1:0-1853 GCA_964639405.1 uncultured Syntrophomonadaceae bacterium
GAGGGAGTTCAACTTCTATTATAAGAAATATTTAGGGGGGACCTCTATCTCTTTCCATAAATTCAAACATGCCGAAAATGAGAGAGTTTAGGAACTCTGAGTGTAGGGGGGCGGTGCATTGATTGCTGCCCTTTTTTTAAGTGTATGGGTATCCCCACGGTATAGCGGGGAAAGACATTCCCATTTTGGCCCGGATAACAGCGGTAGCGGATGCCTACGAAGTAATGTCTAACGGACGACCTTATAAAGAACCTATGCCTAAAGAAAAGATTGCAGAAGAATTTAAAAGATGCGCCGGGACCCAGTTCGATCCTGAACTGGTAAACATTTTTTTATCGGTACTAGAAGAAAAATAGACAGTTATAGTGAAAATGCTTTCGGTTTAAACTACCTGCATTGCCTGAATGGAGGGAACTAGGGGGTGGAAGCTGCGGTCAAGAGGTTCAATTTCCGTCCTACGCTTCAAAATCCATATTTGGCATCTGCTCAAATAAATAGTTTAGATAACGGAAAGGATGTAATCCATTCTCCTTGCCCGCTTCGATTAAGCTGTAAATGGTAGCACTGGCTTTGGCACCGTTAGAGGTATTGGGAAACCACCAAACTTTCCTCTTATGTTCTTAAGCACATAAAAATGGAAAATATGTAAAAAATTATCCTTCTAATTAATACAGATAAGGCTTATTATGTGCAGTTTTTAGGTTTTATGAAGGGTAAAATCCCCGTTTTATCTTCCAGAATCGGGAGAAAAACTTGCACATAAGATAGAAGGAGACTTTGACGCCTTTGATGTCGGAAACCGGTAAACTCTTTTTTCTCTGGTCGCTGGGCTGAAAGACCTGGCGGCTAATTTCACTTAAATTGAAAGAATTCCCTATATGGGAGGATAAAAAATTGCGTTTATTGAAGTATTTTATTTAAACATATTACAACATATTTCACAAATGGTATAGATTGCAGCTTTCATAAGAGTATGAAAGGGAGAGTTCTTATGGAATCCAAACAGTATAATTTGTTGGTTGAGAATCTACCGGATGGATTTGCCCTGCACCAGGTGGTTTTAAACGAAAATAACGAGCCCGTGGACTATGAGTTCCTGGAAGTAAACCGCGCTTTTGAGGAATTAACCGGGCTAACCCGGGAAGAGATATTGGGCAAAAGAGTAACCGAGGTACTGCCCGGTATTGAACTGTCTGGTTTCGACTGGATTGCCGTATACGGAGAAGTGGCCCTTACAGGAAAAATCACTAAATTCGAGGCCTATTCCGATCCCCTCAGGCGCTGGTATGAGGTTACTGCTTTCAGCCCCGAGGTAGAACATTTTGTCACGGTTTTCAAGGATATTACTGACCAGAAAAAGGAAAGCGAGAAAAGCAAACAAGTAATGGAGTACGTAAGGAAATGCCAGGAGTTAAACTTAAAAGAGCTGGACTATGGTTTCTTTGCCGATACAGTGCGGGAAATCTCGGGGGCAGAGTTGGTATTTTTAAACTTAATATCAGAGGAAAATCCGGGGAAAACAGTGGTTAAAGCAGTATCTGGTCCTTCGGATAAACTTATGTGGATAGAAGAAATGCTGGGGATGGCCCTGGAAGGTTCCTCGTGGGAAACTGACCATGAAAAGTTGCAGGTAGCTGGAAGAAACCGACTGGTGTATTATCCTTCTTTTGCCGAAATAGGCTATTACGATTACCCGGAAGTAAGCCGGATGCTGGAGGAGCTTGATGAATCCTTCACACCCGGCGGCCTATATGCTATGGAGCTGAGCCTTCGCGGAGAACCCCTCGGTGTTATGACCCTGGTTATGCCTGAAAGCCAGGACCTGGAGAACAAAGAGACCCTGGAGCTTTATA
>CAZXDQ010000442.1:0-1838 GCA_964639405.1 uncultured Syntrophomonadaceae bacterium
GCCATAGCAACCTGATAGAGAATTGGTAGTCTGATTAGTAACTTTCAATCTTGATATCTTTCATAATTTCAACCAGGTAATCAGCCATCTTAACCACATCAAGGCTCCTTTCCAGCGGGGCGGAGCGCCCGTGCCCCTGTATATCCCAGGTTATTACCCGGTAATTATTTTTTAGGGCAGTTATTTGAGCATTAAACATGCCACCGTTTAATCCTCCTCCATGGGTAAATATTACCGCCGGGGCATTTTGGGACCCATAAACTTCATAATAGATTAAACCTGATTTAGTTTTCAAAAACATTACTCAACACTCCTATGCTCACCGGAGGCAAATATAATATCCGGCTATTGATTTTTATTGCCTTTACTTGGTTTTAGTTGTATAATACTAATGGAGATGATGATATGCCTGAAGAAAACGGCCAGGAACTAGTAACGGCCTACTCCCTGGCGGAGGCCCTTAACCTTTCCGTGGAAACTATCTGGAAGTATACCCGGGAAAATAAAATACCCTGCGTAAAACTGGGGGGCAAGCAGTACCGCTACCGCCTTTCTGAAGTTATGGAAGCCCTCTCCGAACATTCCGTTCAGGAGAAACAAGCCTCTTACCGGGTTGATAACACTAAAAAGTACACTTACCAGGATTACCTAAAGCTGCCGGAAGAGCCGGGCTACCGCTATGAAGTTCTGGAAGGTGTCCTGGTTAAAGACCCTTCGCCTAACGTAATGCACCAGCGCGTATCTCGACGACTCATAAGAGTGCTGGAAGATTATTTTAACGAAGCAGACCCGGAAGGGGAAATTTTTTTCGCACCGCTGGATGTAACCTTCCAGGAAATTACCGTGGTGCAGCCGGACCTGTTCTACATTTCGGGGGAACAGAAAAAACTGGTAGAAGAGGCTCGCATCAACGGACCCCCTACCCTGGTGGTAGAAATCATCTCCCCTTATACCAGCCGCAAAGACCGGATACAAAAGCGAAATATCTACCTAAAATACGGGGTGCAGCACTACTGGCTGGTCCACCCGAAAGAAAGAACCCTGGAGTGTTTCGCTCTGCGGGACAGCGCCTATGCCCTGATCGCTTCCGGGATGGATGAAGATGTGGTGGAGCATCCGGATTTTCCCGGTTTTTCCCTTGACCTGGCTTCTTTATGGTAGAAATAAAAATAGCTGCCATTAAAGGGACTATCGCAGGTTTATTAATGCTCCCTCCATCCAATAACCGTAGAAGAGAACAGGACTCCCCGGGTGCACTAAAACACGTCGAAAGGTTTCGGGTATCTGACCACCCCTGACGCATCGGAAAAGGCGCCCGGATATAGTTCCAGGGCCATATAAGCTTCTTCTGGGCACTGGAAGGGCGCCTTTATACCAAAACTGGAGGCGGGCACAAAACCAAAACGAGGGTAATACTTAGCATGCCCTAGTACAATAACCAGGAGGATTTCGCCGGTAGCGGTGTTATGGCGGCCTGGCAGCCGGAAGCCACCGCATTTCTAAGGGATGCCGTCTTAAGCTACCTGGGGAAGGATGAAGATTAGTTAAGCCTGCCCCGGCTCAACATGCACACCTAGGCTTTCCGCAACATTTCTCAACGCTTTATCGATACTCCAAAGGATGGAATCTTTATCCATCGCTAACGACAGATAGGCAGCATCGTATACGGCTATATTATGTTCTAAAGATAAAGAGAGGCAACTCATTGGCTCAGCAACCCACACTGAAAGCTGAAACTCCATGAGCGACTCCAAGGCTTTAACCGCATCTGATTGAGCAATTCTATAACGACGTACCGCAACCCAAAGGGCATTTCCCACTTCATACCAAAAGATCGG
>CAZXDQ010000443.1:0-1836 GCA_964639405.1 uncultured Syntrophomonadaceae bacterium
TGCGGCTGGTTTGCGTCGTTTTGACTTTGTTCACTCGCAAGCCAGTGGAAGCAGTTTACCTGAAGGGGAAAGAAGAAACTACCCCCACCACCGCCTTAAAAGGGTAGATTTTGCTTAATTACCAGGCATAACTTGGGATAATAATCCTTTTGCATATATATATAAAGAAAAAACCCCTTCAAATGGCAGATTCCCTCTTTCCTATTTTTTATAACCTTGGTAGGGCCGAATTCTTAACTACTCTAGTCTGAACTGGTGGATTTCGTAAATTAAATTTTCGTCTGCACGTCTAAGTTCTTCGGCTGAGGCTGCCAACTCTTCCATAGAACTAGATTGTTCTTCTATGGAAGCCGAAATCTGTTCACTACCAGAACTTAATACCTGAGAAGTAGAAGAAATATTTTCAATCCTTTCGGTTATATTATGAACACTGTATAAAATGTCCTGGAAAGCTTCTCCTGCTTTTTCAACTACCTCAGTGCTTTTTCAACATCTAGCACAAACACCATGCGCAGCTTATTCGACAGTTACGCTTTTTGCTAAGTTCCGGGGTTTGTCCACTGGACAATCCCGCTCCACAGCAGTATAGTAAGAAATTAACTGCAAGGGCACCACCGAAATCAAGGGTGCCAGTTTTGGGTGCACTTGAGGAAGGTAAAAAATCCAGTCGGCGCTTTCTCCTCCCAACTTGCTTCCCTCTAAAGCTATCAGAAAGACTTTTCCTTCCCGGGCTTTTATTTCCTGGATATTGCTGATAGCTTTTTCTAACACCTGCTCCTGGGTAGCCAGAGCTAACACCGGGACCCCGGAAGTTATCAAAGCCAAAGCACCGTGTTTGAGTTCCCCGGCAGCGTAGGCTTCCGCATGGATATAGGAAATTTCTTTGAGTTTAAGAGCCCCCTCCAAAGCTACCGCATAATCGAGGTTTCGCCCCACAAAAAAAGCATGCTGCCAGGGGGCCAAACAGCGGGAGTACTCCTTCAATTCTTGAATGGATTCTTCTTGCAAAAGAAGGGTCAGCTTGTCGGAAACATGGGCCAGTTCTTTCCCCAAGGAACATATTTCTTGTTCTTTCACCCCATCCCGGAGCTGAGAAAAATAAAGCCCCAGCTGATATAAAGCAGCCAGCTGGGTAAGATAAGCTTTAGTGGAAGCCACTGCAATTTCCGGTCCTGCCCAGGTATAAAATACTTCCTCTGCTTCCCGGGATAGGGTGCTGCCCACCACGTTGGTAATAGCCAAGGTCTTCACTCCCTGGTTTCGGGCTAAACGAAGGGCCGCCAAAGTGTCGGCAGTTTCACCAGACTGGCTGATAGTCACCACCAGATCCTTTGAGCCCATCAGGGGGCTACGGTAGCGAAATTCAGAAGCTATTTCTACCTGGCAGGAAAGCCGCAGCAGATGCTCCAAGAAGTATTTACCCACCACGCCAGCGTGGTAAGCTGTCCCGCAAGCTACCAGGTGAATCCTCTCCAGAGCACCGATATCTTCCGAAGACAATTTTATCTCACCAGAAAGATCCACCCTGCCGGTATCCTCATCCAATCGTCCCCGCAGGGTTTCCTTAACTGCAGCAGGCTGCTCCATGATTTCTTTAAGCATAAAATGGGGATAGCCGCCCTTTTCAGCTTCCTTTGCGCTCCAGTTCACCTGCAGGGTTTCTTTGTCTACCGGTTTTCCATCTTCATTGTACACTTTTATCTCATAAGGGGTAACCAACGCCCTCTCTCCGTCTTCCAGAAAACAAACCTGACGAGTGTAATCCAATAGTGCCGGAATATCGGAAGCCACCAGGTTTTCCTTTTCTCCTATACCTATCACTAGAGGACTATCCTG
>CAZXDQ010000444.1:0-1830 GCA_964639405.1 uncultured Syntrophomonadaceae bacterium
ATGAGGGATTGGCATGGCAAATGAACCCCCAGATAACGAAAGCCGTATGGGGATGTGGTTCCAGGCGTATAAAAACTTGCTAAGTTATACTGGAGAATCGGTATCATTAGAAAATTATTTCCCTGAGCTCGATCGATATATTAAAGCCATAGCAATTCCTGTGTTGAATCAAGTTGGAGAATTGGAGTATGTTAATGAGAAAGTTTAGGACTTTTGTATGGGGGCGGTGCAGTAATTGTCGATTTCTTTGTTTGAGATTATGGTTTTAAATGAAGGATATTTAAAATAATTGTCGAAAAAAGTCAAAAATAAATTTTTAATATTGAAGATTAAGACCAGTGTTAAAAAACAGCATATTTAAGGGGGATAATGCTGATGTATTAATTTGTTGAATGTATAACAATGGTTGGCAAAATATATCCAAGGGAGTAGATGTATATTTCATCAGAAGGCAAGATTATTATTGTAGAAGATTCTCCCCTTTTAAGGGTGTTTCTTACCAATTATTTAAGTAGCGAATTTAATTTTAAAATTGAAGAGATTAATTCGGCTAAAGGACTTCAGTACTATTTAAACCATGAGGGTTTAGAAAATGTTCTTCTTTTGGTTATTGATATCTTTCTTCCAGACGGAAATGGCCTGGAAGTTATTAGAGAGTTCCAAGAAAAGAATACTACCCGAAAGATACCTTTTATTGTTCTCAGTGGTCGTTTAACCAAAGAAACGATTTCCCTGGCCACGAAATATGGTGCCGAAGATGTGCTTACTAAACCGGTAAATATTTCGAGGCTTTCGCAAAGGATCACCCAGATACTCTCTGACAAATACAAGTTAAAGAAACCCCGCTCCGCTACCGATTATTACCAGCCAATTCTATTGGAAATTAAAAGAGCCAGGCGAGGTGAATACAATCTCAGCTTGCTTTTAACAGGTATATTATATAAAGATTCTCTTCGTCCCCTTCATGAAGAAGTTCCCGGAATCAGTGATAATTTGGAACAAAACCTGTTAAATAAAATTCAGAATCTCATACGGGACACGGATACGCTGCTAAATCTGTCTCCCAGCGAACTGCTTATTTTGCTTCCTTTTACCGACGAAAGCGGCCTGGAGGTGGTAAGAAGTAAAATAAATGATGCAATCAACGAGTATTTAAAGGACAGAGAAAAAAACCTTGTAATGATATCTGCTTCAGCCAGCCATCCTCAAGACGGAGAGGATCCGGAAAAGCTAATTTATACTCTTGAAGAAAACTATAAGAACAATATATCTTTACAGGCCAAGAATGCTGAAACCTGAGAAGAAAATGACCAGTTTTAACTGTGTGGAGGTTTAGCTATGGAAGAACAACGCTACAGCCTGTTGCTTCAGAACATGGCCGATGCGTATGCCCGGCATCGGATAATACTGGATGAGCAAGGCAGCCCTGTTGATTACGTATTTTTAGACGTAAATCCTTCTTTCGAAAGTTTAATGGGATTGAAGCGGGGCAGTATTATCGGGAAAAAGGTTACAGAAATATTGCCGAGGTTCGAATACTACAGCTTTGAATGGATTTCTTTATACGGCAGGGTTACCCTTACCGGGGAAACGAACGGAAAGCTGCCGAGGAAGAACTGGAAAAGAGCATGAATCTTTTACACGGGGTATTTGAAAGTATACAGGACGGAATGAGCGTCCTTAATCCCGATCTAACTATAAGGCATGTAAATACCACTATAAAACACTGGCACCAGAGTGATCTTCCCCTGGAGGGCAAAAAGTGCTATCAGGTATACCAAAACAGGAGTGAGCCCTGTTACAGGTGTCCTTCTCTGCGTGCCTTAAAAT
>CAZXDQ010000445.1:0-1818 GCA_964639405.1 uncultured Syntrophomonadaceae bacterium
CAATTTCTAAACATTTCAACTTATTTTCGTGGTCGGAGAAGGCAGAAATTATGATCACCGGAGTTTGGAAGAGCTTTTTTTCTTTTCTTATTTGCTGCAGGAGGTTAAAACCGCTGATTTCCGGCAGCATCAGATCCAAAAGGACCAGGTCGGGCAGGTTTCTTTTTAAATATTGATAAGCTTCCTCTACCTCAGAAGAAGTGTATATCTGGTAACCCAGCGATTCCAGGAAATCAGATATTTTTGTTCGTTCTAAACGGTTGTCTTCTACCAGCAATATGGAAGCACTGTCACTAGCATAAGAGTTTGTTTCTTCACCAGTAGAGGGTATAGTAGGATCAGCTTGCGGTGGCGACAAAAGTTTCTCCTTGACCTGATGAAGCCGAAAGAGTATTTCTGCCCGGTTTAAAGGGCGGAACAGGAGTTCCTGGGGGTTTAAAGTTAAAGCATTTTTTATCTCTACCGGGTTATGTTCTACTATTAACAGCAGGGCTGAACTGGGGGGCTCAAAACGTTCGTTAGCTTGCAGATAACCTAGATCGGTAAGTAAGATATCAAAAGAAGACTGAGTTGGATTCTCTTGTTCCTCCCAACAAACAAACACCGGCAATTCTTGCAGTGCGCTTTTAATTAACATCTTCTCTTCCTGGTTTCTTAGCTGAATGATTACCGAAAATCTTTCTATTCTTGAAGTAGCTTTTTCTTGTTCCATCATAATAAGTAACCTCGATTAATGGTGATGAATATTTTTATTTCAGGGGTAAAGAGCTACCCAGAAAATGTGGCAATTAGTTTAATGAGTCCCTAATTTTATTATATCTTTAAAGAAGGAATTCCTTCCTCTTCCGCCATAAGATTTTAGAAAAGCAGAAATCCTGGCAGGGTTAATTCATAAAAAGTTATAGCCTAAGGGGAGGGGTAGAAGATAACAGGATCAGAAGATATTAATCAGGAGATATTAAAATGGAAAGGATGATTATGCCCTTGAAACGTAGAGATGGAAGAGCTTTCGATGAAATAAGACCCCTTAGTTTTACCCGTCAGTACTTGAAGTATCCGGAAGGAGCAGTACTGGTAGAAATGGGAGATACTAAAATAATCTGTACCGCTTCGGTGGAAGAGGAAGTTCCCCCTTTTCTGCAAGGCCAGGGACAGGGCTGGGTAACGGCGGAGTATTCGTTGCTTCCCCGTTCTACCCAGGAGCGAGTCAATAGGGAAAGGGTACGGATGGCAGGGCGGACCCAGGAAATACAGAGATTGATAGGGCGTTCCTTGCGCTCGGTAGTGGATTTAAAAGCTGTAGGAGAGAGGACCATTTACCTGGACTGCGATGTTGTTCAAGCAGATGGAGGAACCCGCACGGCTTCCGTTTGTGGTGCTTTTGTAGCCTTGTGGGATGCCTTCCAGCACCTAAAAGAACATGAAAAGATCAATCGCCTTCCTTTAAGGAGTTTTTTAGGTGCAGTAAGTGCTGGAGTGGTAAGTGATCATCTCCTGCTGGATTTGGATTTTTCCGAAGATCACCAGGCCGCGGTGGATTTAAATGTAGTGATGACGGAAGAAGGGGAGCTGGTGGAAATTCAGGGTACTGCCGAAGGTTGTCCCTTTGGAACGGAACAGCTAAATGAAATGTTGTCCCTGTCCCGAAAAGGAATAATGGAAATCATTGAGCAGCAGAAAACCATTCTTCAAGAACAGTAATACTTATCCATTTCGAGTATTCATATTGCTGTTATGGGCTACTTTTTTATTCTTTTGAACTGGTTTGGGAATGAAATTGAAGATAATTTTGAGGTGTCTATGGATGTAATAGCTTTA
>CAZXDQ010000446.1:0-1809 GCA_964639405.1 uncultured Syntrophomonadaceae bacterium
CATCCGGTCCACCGTGCTCCAGTAAGGAGGAGCCAAGGCAGTAACCGCTTCTTCCACGCTTAGACCGTGGTTTCTAATGAGTAAATCCAATAGATAAGCTACTACTTCGCTGTCTGTCTGCATATCGCATGAATATCCAAAAGATTCCAGGTATCGTCGATTAATACCGTAAGAAGATATTTCACCATTGTGGACTATAGAATAGTTCAGCATATTAAAAGGATGGGCTCCTCCCCACCAACCAGGAGTATTGGTGGGAAAGCGGTTGTGAGCTAACCAAAGGTAACCTTCATATTCATCCAGGCGGAAAAAATCGTATATTTCCCCCGGATAGCCCACTCCTTTAAATACGCCCACATTTTTACCGCTGGAATATATAAATGCTCCAGGAATCTGGGAATTTACCTCCACTACTTTTTTCAAGGTAAAATCATCTTCTCCCAATTCCCCGGAATTCACTTCCCCTGCCTGAGGCTTTACAAAAAATACTTGAAAATAAGGGTAATCCTTAATATAGCGTTCCCACACGGGAATATTTTGCCGGTAAATAATTTCGAAGTCTCCTTCTAATAACTGATAAACCTCTTCAATCCCCTTCTTTTCATCAGCCATCACATGGAGAGCGTATTCATGGGCAAACTGAGGATAGGCTCCGTAAACTGCAAAGCCAGCCCCTAAGCCATTTCCTCTATCGTTCTGCAAAGTTATAGCTTTTTTTATTCTTGAACCGTTCTCTTTTTCTAGGCTCCTGCTAATCAAGCCAGCTATTCCACACATAAAAGTCCCTCATTTTATTATTTTTTCGCTAAGCTAATTTAATTTTATAGCAACTCAACCAGGACGTCAATTAATGTGGATAACCTTTTCGTATTATGGAACTTCTTTGAGTATATCCTGATATATCTTTTCCCTTTATAGTTTACTGGATTTACAAGTGCTGAAGTTACTTGGTGAGATTGCTTAAAATTAGCCTGTAATGAGTTAAAAGTTTCTTTTTCTTTTATAATTCTATGATATGGAAAATATTTTTATATATTCTTTCCTTGCAAGGATAAGGCTTGGTGTTATATTATTTCTAGGGTATAATTAGAAGCGGAATAAAATAGCTTTTATCAATTTTCCCGCAAGGAGAATAGCATGGAAGCACTGCTGGTTTTAGAAGACGGGTTCTGGTTAAAGGGTCGCTCTTTTACCGGAAAGGGAGAAGCAGGGGGTGAGGTGGTTTTCACTACCGCCATGGTTGGATACCAAGAAGCCCTGACTGATCCTTCTTATCACGGGCAGATCCTTTCCTTCACTTATCCCCATATCGGAAATTACGGAATTTGCCCAGGGGAGCACGAATCACCAAAGCCTCATCCTCCAGCCGTGTTAATGAAAGAATGCTGCTTTAACCCTTCCCATCGAAGGGCCCAAGAAAGCCTGCCTCTTTACCTGCAAAAGCACGGAGTTTTAGGCATAGACGGGATTGACACCCGAACCCTTACCCTCCATCTCCGAAAGCACGGCACCAGGCGGGGAATTGTCTCTACCGAATGCTCCAATCCCTCCCAGCTGCAAGAAAAGATGAATTCGTTCTCGGGAGTGGAAGGCGTAGACTTGGCTCGGCAGGTTTCTACCCCTCAAACTTATATTTGGGATAACAAACAAAGTGAACCCATCCCCTTTTCCAGCTTACCAAACTTTGATACTTCCAGCTCTGCCCACGTGGTAGTTATCGATTTAGGAGTAAAGTACGGCATCTTGCGGTCTTTAGCCCAGCAAGGTTGCTTAATTACAGTAGTTCCTTCCCACACCCCGGCTGAAGAC
>CAZXDQ010000447.1:0-466 GCA_964639405.1 uncultured Syntrophomonadaceae bacterium
TCTCATAAGTGTGCTCATATAGTATTGATCTACGCCACAGCTAAGGCAGTGGGTTTTCTGCTTGATTATTCTGTATAAAACTCCTTGGACTGAAAAACAAAAAGCCTTCTACCAAACGGGGCGAAGGCTCCAGGTTTCCCTCTACTCTCCCATACCACAGTCCCACGTTATCCTGGAAAAGTTCGTCCACCAAGGCAAACCAGCATTCATCAATAGCGTTTATAGGTTCTTAACTTATCAAAATTATATCAAATAAATCCTCTCTGTCAAGGAATAGCCCTTGTCCCTGTATATTTTTTACTTATATTTCATTTTTTTCTTTATTTTTATGGTAAAATCTGATATACTCACAGTAAGTGTCGAAAGTTGTCTAAAAAGGAGGGTTAGCATTGAAGTCAACCGGTCTCGTAAGAAAAGTCGATGAGTTGGGGAGAATTGTCATCCCGATTGAACTAAGAAGAAATTT
>CAZXDQ010000447.1:476-1797 GCA_964639405.1 uncultured Syntrophomonadaceae bacterium
AAGAGATGCTCTTGAAATCTTTATTGAAGGGGAGCGCATCATCTTAAAGAAATATGAACCCGCTTGTATCTTCTGTGGCACAGCCAGCGAAAATGAAATGATCCATCACAAGAACAAAAATATCTGTAAATCATGTGCTGGTGAACTAAACCAGGAGGTATAAATTTCTTTCTTAGTCAACAGAGGCGAGCATTTAGCTCGTCTTTTTTTATTTTGGCGCTGTTAAAGTTAATTGTTGTTACATTTATGTAGTATACGGTAGATGGCGGTTATAGCATAAGCGACATCGGATGGCGCGTTCTGTAGCCATCCTGGATGCGTTGATATGACCGCCATCTTATCTAGTTTAGACAAATCAACAATTAACTTTAACAGCGCCTTTATTTTAATAACGTTTTTCTAACTCCAGAGCCTGTTCATAGACTGACCGCTTGGGTACGTCCCGTAAATCACTCACTATTTGGATCGCTTGTTTTTTCGTGAATCCCTTCCCGATGACTTCCCTCAGGTGCTCTTGGATGGACATATCTGAGAACATGTCCTCCCTCTTCTCCTGACTCCCCTCGATGAGCAGGGTCAATTCCCCTTGTAGAGGTTTTGAAGCTATTTGGTCTAGTATTTCTTGGGGCGTCCCTCTTAAGTACCCTTCGTGCATTTTTGTCAACTCTTTAGCCACGACTACTTGGCGGTGCTTCAGGAGTGGCGCTAAATCAGACAGTGTGTTTTTTAGCCTGTGGGGGCTTTCATAAAGGATGACAGTGCAGTCAGAAACGACAATCCGTTCTAAGTACCCTTTGCGATCGGTCCCTTTTTCAGGTATAAACCCTAAAAACAAAAACTGATCCGTGGGTAAACCTGAGGCGGAAAGTGCCGTAATGCCCGCAGAAGGACCTGGGAGCGCAGTCACTTCAATGTTTTGACGAATCGCTTCCTGAACCAAAAAGGTCCCAGGATCTGATATACCAGGTGTCCCTGCATCCGAAGCAAGGGCAACCCAGCAACCTGATAGCATTTTTTGAATGAGCTCCCTTCCTCGCTTTTCTTGATTAAATTTGTAGTAACTCACAAGGGATCCTCCGGAAATATTGTAATGGTTTAACAGTTTTTTCGTCCTCCTGGTATCTTCACAGGCAATCACATCCACTTGTCTAAAACATTCAAGAACACGATAAGTAATGTCCTGCAAGTTTCCAATGGGTGTCGGACATAAAAACAGTTTTCCTATATCTCTATCATTTCCCATGCTTTCACCTCTATTCTCCAGTTACTAAATAGAATATTCTAACCCATTAGTTGTCACAATATAAACACCGAGAAGAAC
>CAZXDQ010000448.1:0-1797 GCA_964639405.1 uncultured Syntrophomonadaceae bacterium
GGAAGTGCTGGAATTGCTTTCTCCCCAGCTTGAGTCCCAGGGGATTGAACTGTTTACATCTTATCACCGTGAAATCCCTCATGTTCTGGCCGACAAGGACAGGCTTAAACAAGCTTTTTTCAATATCTGTTTAAACGGGATCCAGGCGATGGGAGAAGGAGGAACCTTAAAAATTGAGCTTTTTCCCAGTAATGAAGAGGATGATAGAATGGGGACTGGCGGTTTTACCTTTACCGGGATACCTATGGTAAAAGCAGCAATTAAAGATACGGGCCCGGGCATTTCTGCTCAGGAACAGGAAAAAATATTTAACCCCTTTTATACCACTAAGCTCGATGGAGTTGGTATAAGTTTAAGCATCAGCCACAAAATTATCACTGATCACGGGGGAACTGTACAGCTCTACAGTAATTCGAAAGGTACCAATTTTGAAGTAGTTCTCCCCGCAACTCCTAATACCGCAGGCAACCGATACAAGAACCTTTAATTAGCTGGAGAGTGCTGGAACCTGCAGGAGTCTTTGGAAAACGGCAAAGCTATACTTTTGCGTGTACATTACTGAGGGTAGGTGAACTGGTTGAAATTAGTTCTTCTTGTTGGAGATGAACAAAGCGTTGTAAAAGAGATCAAGGACTTTGTACCCAAGGAGTATACCGTGTTAGAAAGCTCTACGGAGCTCGAGCTGATGCAGGTATTAAAAAATACGGCTACGGGGACAGTCCTGGTGGATTTAACCCTACAGGATTCTTTTTCCTGGCTAGAGAAAGCCCATAAATTAAGGCCTGAACTTTCATATATAGGTGTAACTCGGGAAGAATTGAGGCATAGCATCTCTTCCCTATATTACGACTATCTCTGTCCGCCTTTTACGACCTTAAAGGTAAAGAGTTTGCTGGAGCGGGCTTGGGAGAGGAGCCAGCTCCTCTTCGAGCTTAACTCATTAAAGGAAAATTCAACGCAGAGTGCTTTTGTACCCGCAGGGAACAATGGCCACAGCCTGCCCGGGTTGAAACAGAACGTGTTATATGATTTTGCCAAATCTATGGCTAACAATTTCAACCGTGAAAAACTCCTGGACCTTTTCATGGATGCTGTTACGGAATTAGTTCCGGTGGGGAAAGTTTCTATCCTTCTTTTAAATGAGGAAACAGGTTTATATACGGTTTATGTGCAACGTGGTTTGGATCCTTCTTTTTATGATCGGCTTAGTTTTACCCCCTCCCAAGGACTTATGGCGTGGTTCCTTAAGGAAGGGCGCATACTCCTTTATTCAGCTGAAGACAGGTCTTTTGCCGCGGAAGCCCTGCAGGAAATGGAACTGATCCAGGCCTCGGCCTCCATTCCGCTGATTGCTCACGGCCAGCTGATGGGTTCCTTAAACCTGGGGCCTAAAGTGACCGGTTCCTTGTTTTACGAGGAAGAGCTGGAATTGCTTTATTTTTTAGGTGGAAATTTAGCGATGGCTTTGAGGGACATTGAGCTTCATCACCAGGTAAAATCCCAAAAATTTTATATAGAAAGCATACTGCAAAAAATGACTGGCGGGGTGATAGCGATAAACACGCGCGAGGAAATTTCGACTTTTAACCCCCGCGCGGCAGAGATATTATCTCTGCCGCAAGAAGAGGTGCTGGGAAAAGACCTACGTTTACTACCGAGCCCCCTCGGGGACTATTTATATGAGACTTTCCTGACCGGAAAAAAATTATTACAGGGAAGAAATTTAGCTTCCCAGGGGGAAGATTCACTTTGAAATAACTTCATACCGATTGAGCAGCGGGAATGAAGAGATACTTG
>CAZXDQ010000449.1:0-1793 GCA_964639405.1 uncultured Syntrophomonadaceae bacterium
GGGAAAGGAGGGAACCTTTTCCTTGGAAAATGTCGATAATGGCGATCAAGGCAAGGTTAAACAAGCTGCTTCCCAATACATTGCCAACGGGTAAATCGGGAGCACCGATAATACCAGCTCTCCAACTGGTAATTAATTCTGGAAGTGAAGTAGCCAAGGGGAGTAATAAGGCACCCCCCCAGATTACACCCAACCCCAATATGGTAATTATTCTTTCGGCGTTCCTGGTAAGTTGAGTGCCGGCTAAAACTATTACTAGAGCGCTTATTATAAATGTTAACCAGGGCAAGTAGTTTTCATTCCCTTTATCTTCATTCCTTTATTCTTGCTGCATTTTAGCCTTATTAAGGGTTCAGTATTAAGTTTTGCTTTATTAATTATTTACTTGGCTCTTTTCCCAATCCTCCAAAAATCTCTTAATTCCAATGTCTGTAAGAGGGTGATCAAACATTTGTTTTAGTACTTTGAAGGGCAGAGTAGCTATATGAGATCCTGCACGTGCCACTTCTACCACATGTTGCGGATGGCGTATGCTGGCAGATATTACTTGGGTTTTGAAGTTATAAACATCCATTACTTCTACCAGTTTTTCTACCAAGGATACCCCGTTTTCACCTATATCATCCAGGCGCCCGAGAAAGGGACTTATGTAGCTGGCGCCAGCTTTGGCCGCAAGAAGGGCCTGGTTCACAGAAAACACCAAGGTTACATTGGTTTTTATGTTTTGCTGCTCTAAGACATTAACTGCTTTAAGACCTTCAAGAGTGATAGGTATTTTTACTACCACATTGGATGCAAGGGATGATAATTGCTTTGCTTCTTCAATCATTTTTCCACTTTCCAGGCTAATAACTTCGGCACTAACCGGGCCATCTACTACCTGGCATATTTCTTTTACCAGTTCATAAAAATCGTATTTTTCCTTAGATACCAGGGAAGGATTGGTAGTCACTCCTTCTAATATTCCCCATTCATTGGCAGTACGAATCTCTTCTAAGTTAGCCGTATCCAAAAAAATTTTCATGGCTTTCACTCCTTTTTTAGCATTTATGTTGTGCCTGTTCCAAACCCTAACCTGACCCCCCACCCTTAGACCGGTAGGATAACTTGAGTAGGGGAGAATTGCTTTTAAACCCGGTTGATACAGCCAAATAATTTCATTTTTTGGCTAATTATTTCACTGGTGGCCTTTCGCGCCGGGGCTAAAAATTTCCGGGGATCATACTCTCGGGGTTTGTTTTGGAACTGTTTTCTCAATTCACCGGTAAAGGCCTGCCTTAATTCAGTATCAATATTGATCTTTCTCACTCCCAGAGATATGGCTTTTTCAATGCTCTCCGAGGGCACTCCTGAAGCCCCGTGCAACACCAGGGGGGTGTTTATTTTTTCTTTTATCTTTTCAAGCCTGGCAAAATCAAGCTTGGGCTCGCCTTTGTAAGGGCCGTGGGCCGTTCCGATAGCGACAGCCAGGGCATCAACTTCTGTTTGCTCCGCGAATGAAGCCGCTTCGTCAGGATCGGTAAAAAAAGCTTCCTTTTCTTCTACGGTGATGTCGTCTTCGGTTCCTCCTATGCGTCCCAATTCTCCCTCCACGGAAACGCCAGCTCCGTGTGCCAGTTTTACTATTTCTTGAGTTTGTTGCACGTTTTCAGACAATGGATGGGCAGAACCATCATACATTACCGAAGTAAAGCCTTCCCTAATACATTTCATGATTTGTTCCAAGGAGGTTCCGTGGTCCAGATGAAGGGCAACTGGAATGTCGATCCTGGTCGCCCTTGCTTTTACCATGG
>CAZXDQ010000450.1:0-1789 GCA_964639405.1 uncultured Syntrophomonadaceae bacterium
TTTCCACTTTTACGTTGCCGTTTATATGTTCTTAACTGCCTTTTTTTCAAATACTTCATCCAGCCAGTCGAAAGTAACTCGCTTCATGAAAGTAGAATTGGCTACCTGGCAGTGACTTGTATTTACTCAGGCTGGCCCGTGGTATGTTTTGCTCATAAAGCTTTTCATACTTTTTCATAGTTATTGCCTCTTTCGTTAACTTACTGCTGACTACCCCGTTTTGTCTTCCAGGCTTAATTTGTTTAATATTTTTTCACCTGGCTCACCAGGCATTAACTTTAAAATTATTTTAACGCAGCTGGATTATATTTAGACCTGCCAAAGGTTAGGGTTCTTAAAAACAAACCCTGAACAAACTCAAGGAACGGGTTGGTTCCACCCCTCCCTGGCCCCTGTCTTGCTGGCGCGCCAGGGGGCCAAATGGCAAAAGTCCACCAGGGTGACTTGAAATTATCCCCGGAGGAAACCGGTTGCCTCTTCCACGAGATTAAAAGATTACCGCTGACCGATGCTCAAGTAAACCTTTTGCACGATAAAACCAACGGCTGGATCACCGAACTGCAGTTGGCAGCCAATTTTTTGTCCAATCGCGGCAGCAGTTCAGGGCTACCCGGTAAAGCCAGCTGTCAAATTTCTTCAAATATTTCCATGAATAGTTTGCCCCAATCAAAATTTATTCCACTCCTAACTTTAGTCGGGTGTCAAACTCCGGTTTTTAAGATATTATATGGTATTAGATAATAATAATTTTGTAACTACCCTGGAAACCCCCGTTTTTTATTATTCTGATGGTGCTCCCGTTCTTTGGAGGCATGGGGGTCTGCTCAGGCATAAATCGTTAGCGCTGGGGACGGGATCGGCTGGTCAGGGGCCATCGTTTTTCCTGTCAGCCCTTTGATTCGCCTGGGGGCGCTCGAGTCTGGCCACCTCCCCTTTCCCCTTGCCGAGGCAACGCTTTTTTTAAAATACCGTAAATTCCAAGAAGAACCGGAGAAGTGGAACAGTTACAAAAGTTATCTCTAGGAGGGTAGTGTATGACCACAGAACTGGTAGTTGCCAGAAACTTAAAGAAGCGCTACCGCATGGGAGAGGTGACCGTTTCCGCCCTGAACGGAGTGGATCTGGCCCTCTATCACGGGGAACTGGTAGTGGTTCTTGGCGAAAGCGGCTCGGGAAAGAGCACCCTGGTAAACATCATCGGCGGGATGGACCGGGCCAGCGAAGGGGAAATTGTCTTTGACCGGCAAAGCCTGCATGACGCCGATGATACCCGGCTCACCCGCTACCGGCGCGACCAGGTGGGATTCATCTTTCAGTTCTACAACCTGATGCCCAACCTGACCGCTTACGAAAACGTGCACCTCTCGGTGCAGATAGCCCGGGATCCCCTGGATGCCGGGGAACTCCTGGAGCGGGTGGGCCTGGGGGACCGCATGGATCATTTCCCCTCCCAGCTTTCCGGGGGGGAGCAACAGCGGGTAGCCATAGCCCGGGCCCTGGCCAAGAACCCCCGGCTGCTGTTGTGTGACGAGCCCACGGGAGCCCTGGACCTGCCCACGGGTAGGCAGATCCTGAAAATCCTGCGGGATTTCGGCCACTATTACCAAAAAACCGTAGTTATTATCACCCACAACACCAACATCAGCCGGATGGCAGACCGGGTGGTTTACCTCAGGGACGGAGTGGTGGAATGGGTCAAAGATAATGAAGAGCCCCTCCAGCCGGAAGAGGTGAGCTGGTGATGCTGTGGAAAAAGATGCTGCGGGATATCCTGGGCAACAAGGGCTCG
>CAZXDQ010000451.1:0-1775 GCA_964639405.1 uncultured Syntrophomonadaceae bacterium
AGTTACTAATTTTCTCAGTTAGTTTCTGCTGATTTCCCCAGCCTGGCTTAGGTATAGTAAGACGGTAAAGCAGCACTGCTGGAGAAAGAAGTTACAGATCAAAGATTTTGCCGGGGTTGAGCACGTAGTTAGGGTCCAGGGCCCGCTTGATGCTTTTCATGGATTCGATCTCGCTTTCCCCCAGGACCAAAGGCAGAAATTGCTTGCGCTTGCTGCCGATGCCGTGTTCCCCGCTGATAGTCCCTCCCAATTCGTAGATTCGGGAGTATAACTCTCCCAGGACCTGGGGTAAAATTTCCTGCCATTCTTCTTCTGTGTGTTCGGGATTTTTGATAACAGTGGCGTGCAGGTTCCCGCATCCCGCGTGTCCGTAGCAAGGAATATAGACGTGGTATTTCTGGGAAAGTCCCTCTAAGATGGGCATCACTTTAGGGATATTGCTCATGGGGACCACGATGTCTTCCAGGGTTTGGCGGGGACTGATAGCCTTAAAAGCTTCAGCGGCGTTGCGGCGGAGCTTCCAGATGCTTTCCTGGTCTCCGGGAGTTTGGGCTACGAAGGCGTCCAGGGCTCCGTTGTCAGTGCACATATCTCCAATGTCTAAGCACTGGTTGAGGACCTGTTCGTTGTCGAGGCCGTCCACCTGGATAATGAGAAAGGCTCCTGCATCTTGATAGTGCTTCATACTCTCCCCCAGGTGTTGACAGCTGGTCTCTAAGGTAAGCCGGTCCATGAACTCGATTCCGGTGGGTGTTATGCCCATTTCAGTCATAATTTTGGGTACCACGTCGATGGCTGACTGCAGATCTTCAAAGAGCACCATCATATCGACCTGGGCTTTGGGCAGAGGGATCAGTTTTACAATTATTTTGGTGAAAATGCCCAGGGTGCCCTCGGAGCCTACCATCAGCTGCACCATATTATAGCCGGTGGCGTCTTTTACCCGCTTACCTCCAAAGTAAGCGATTTCGCCTGAAGGCATCACTACTTCCAACCCCAAGATGTAGCGGCTGGTCACTCCGTACTTGATGGCTTTTCCTCCGCCGGCATTTTCCGCTACGTTGCCTCCTAAATAACAAGTTTGCAGGCTCATGGGATAGCCGGCAAAGAAAAGTCCCTCCTTTTGAACTTCCTCACTGAAATCGTTGGTGATTACTCCCGGTTCCGCGATGGCCATCATATTTTCTTTGTCGATTTCCAGGATGCGGTTCATCCGCTCCACGGAAAGGAGAATTCCTCCCCTGGCGGCTACCCCTCCGCCAGAGAGGCCGCTTCTGGCTCCCTGGGGAGTTACTGGTATGAGTTCCTGGTTGGCCAGCTTCATAATCTGGGAAACTTCTTCGGTACTGCTGGGTTTAACTACCACTTCGGGAACCCGGTGAAACTTGGTTTCCGCCACCTCATCGTGGGAGTATTCCTGCAGTTGATCTTCATCGTCCACTAACACGTAATTTTCACCTACGATCCCTCTAAGTTTTTTCACTATTTCGGGAGTAACTTGCTGGTATTCGCTCATTCCAAGGCCTCCTTATATTTGGATAAAGGTAATGGACACCAGGCCAGTAAGTTTGGCAGGAACCCGGCAGGACCAAAGGTTGTCTGATGGTATAATGGTCAGACCACTACTTATTTTATATAATTTTCTATATCCAAAAAAAGAATCCTGCTAAATCAATGAAAAATTTCTCCAAATTTGCTTGTTCTATTTTGGCGCATTAGTGTTATTTTGGGCATATTTTGATCAACAGTGTACTTTATGAGTAAGAATATAAGGT
>CAZXDQ010000452.1:0-1772 GCA_964639405.1 uncultured Syntrophomonadaceae bacterium
GGACTGCCGTAAGATTATTTACATTTCTTCCATTAGTAATTACTACGTTTACACCTGAATGCACTGCCATATCTGCAGCCTTTACTTTAGCAAGCATCCCACCAGTGCCCAAAGAAGTAGAAGTATCCCCTGCCCATTTTTTGATTTCCGGGGTGATTTTCTCTACCAACGGTATAAGTTCTGCATGGGGGTTCTCCTTGGGATTGCCTCGATATAGACCGTCTGTATCGGTAAAATTGATCAATACATCAGCATCTATTAATCCAGCCACCAAAGCAGCCAGCTGGTCATTGTCTCCAAACTCAATTTCCTCTGTGGATACAGTATCATTTTCATTAATTACCGGTATTACGCCCCATTTGAGCAAGGTGGTAATGGTATTAGATGCATTGTTGAAACGCTCCCGGTTTCTAAAATCAGCTCTAGTAAGCAATATTTGCGCTGCTATATGACCGTACTCGGACAAGAACTTCTCGTACATCTGAATAAGCAAGCCTTGGCCTACTGCTGCCGCTGCTTGCTTTTCCGGCATGGTTTGGGGGCGGCGAGGCATATTCATTCTTCCCACCCCAGCTCCAATTGCTCCAGATGAAACCAGGGTAATTTGAACTCCCCTGTTTTTAACAGCTGCTAATTTTCGGGATATATGTTCCAGGTATTCCAAATTCAATTTTCCGTTTTCAAAAGTAAGAAGCCGGGTCCCTATTTTCACTACTACATTGTTGGATTGAGCTATGCGGTTGTAGATATCTCCCAATTATTTTTACTCCCTTTCGCCTAATTCTTTAGCTCTTATGCAAGCCTTCTCAACAGCTCTAACCACGGCAGCCCGGAATCTTTCTTCCTCCAAAACATATAATCCATAACTGGTAGTCCCGCCTGGAGAAGTTACTGCACTTTTAAGCAGGGCAGGATGTTGTTCATTTACCTTCATCATTTCTGCTGCACCTTTAACCGTTTGCCTGGCAAGTTCACCAGCAGTCTCTCGGTCCAAGCCTGCCTTTACTCCTCCCTCAATGAGCGATTCTAAAAATAGATACACATAAGCAGGGCCGCTACCGCTTAAGCCGGTAACTGCATTCATGTCTTTCTCTTGTACTACTACTGTTAAACCTAAGCACTGTAGCAGGGACTTTATGGTATTTAATTCCTCTTCCGAAACAGTAGGACCAGAAGATATAGCTATCGCCCCTTCTCCAACTAAGCAAGGGGTGTTAGGCATCACTCGTACTATTTTGGCATCTGTCCCCAAATATTTTTCTAGGTAAGAAATAGATATTCCTGCAGCTACAGAAATTAACACCTGATCCTTACGGATATTATCCTGGAGTTCCTGGAGCAAGCTGGCATAATCCCCCGGCTTAACCGCCAGAAACACCATACTGGAATTTTTCAGTAACTCTTCATAACTGGAAGCAACCCGCAAAGGTACTTCTTGGGTCAACGCTTCCAATGCTTCTTGGTTTATTTCATAACACCAAATATTCGAAGGTGATAATTTCCCCTTGTTGACAGTTCCTTTAATAATAGCGCTCCCCATAGATCCACAGCCTATAAAGCCGATACCATTGCTCATTTTATATAGAATACTCCCTTCTAAGCCGCATATACAACAGATAAAAGTTATTCATATTTTATTACAATATAGAACTTATTTCAATGATTTGCCTGCTCTTCTCCTTGATTATGAAGCCTATATGTATTATAATTATCTTTGCGCCGACGTAGCTCAATTGGCAGAGCAGCTGACTTGTAATCAGCAGGCTACCGGT
>CAZXDQ010000453.1:0-1764 GCA_964639405.1 uncultured Syntrophomonadaceae bacterium
CATTGGTCCTTTATGTCTTCCACAACTTCTACTAAAACTGGAGAAGCAACAATAGCTTTAGCTTCGGAATTGTTGACAATGTACTGGGTTTCTTCTTGTTTAAAAGCTACATTGATGGGTCCCATTACAGCACCGAGTTTTGCCAGGGCAAACCAAGTATAGATAAATTCTGGGCAGTTGTAAGTAAAGAGGGATACCACATCTCCTTTTTGGATTCCTAACTCCTGGAGTCCTCGGGCTAACTGATTAGTAGTGCGGTCAAAGTCCTGATAGGTAATTTTTTCGTCTCCCCAAAATATCAATGGTTGTTCCGGCCTTTGAGCTAATTGATAATTAAGGAGTTCAGGAAGAGTGCGATACTTAATGCTTACACTAGACATAAACTATCTCTCCTTTCTTGAATTTGGTTTATGAAGGTTTAATAATATGCACCTTCATAATAACAAAAATTAACACAATTAAACATATTATAAGTATAATCATAATAAAAATATTTTGTTGAAAATTTTTTTAACTAGGAGGATTCTTACTAGCTCTTATGGAATATACATACTATACAGTATGTTAACTTAATTATATTATACTAAAAAGTATTAGGCAAGTTCAGGAAGGGGGGAAAGTTAAAAATTTTAATATAAAAATGGTTTTTTATACACTCATTAAAACAGTAAGGAGGGAGACTTATGGGCTTTAAATTGGGTAAAACAATCCAAGAAATAGAAATTGGAGATAGTGCTTCTTTTACTAAAACCATCAGTGAAAGTGACATTTATCTTTTTGCTGGTATCACTGGCGACTTCAATCCTATGCATGTAAACGAGGAATTTGCAAAACGTACTCCTTTTGGGAGCCGGGTAGCCCACGGAGGGATAACTACTTCTTTGATTGCCCCGGTTCTGGGAATGATGCTTCCTGGCTTAGGAACAGTGGCACTAGAAACTTACTGCCGTTATAAAGGGGCTGTTTACCCTGGAGATACGGTTACTGCCACAGCTAATGTAGTAGAAAAAGAGGAAGAAAAAAACCGGATTAAAATGGAAGTAATGTGGACTAATCAAGATGGAAAGTTGGTAGCTAAAGGTGAGGTAAAAGCAATGCCTCCACAAAAGGAATTTAAAGAGGCTCTGGAAGGGGAAGAATAAATAAATGGAAAAGATGAAGGATTATTTTATAGCAGAGCAATAATTAGGGATTGTTAAATGAAGAAAATGTAAAGATGGTTGAGCTAAGATGCGTGAAATAATTATAGAAAGGAGTGCAGGAAATGAAGGATGAGCAGGTAAGTGAAGTGTTAAAGAGAAAAGTGGTCATAACTGCTGCTCTAACTGGAGCGGCCACAATGAAAGCTCAAAACCCTGCTGTTCCCTATACGCCGGAAGAATTTGCGGAAGAAAGCTACCGCTGTTGGCAAGAAGGTGCTTCTATTGTCCATATTCATGTTAGGGATCCGGAAACGGGTATGTCTACTGAAAACATGGATTTGATTCGGCCAACGGTAGAAGCTATTAAAGAGCGTTGCCCAGAACTCATTATTAATATGAGTACCGCAATTAGGCCTATGCTTACTGCAAAGCAGAGAATAACCCCGGTACAAGAAATGAAACCAGAAATGGCTTCCCTTAACACCAATTCTATGAATTTTGCTCTGGCTGATCAAAATACCGGAGACATTATGATAGAGATTGTATTTGAAAATACCTTTGAAATGATGCAGGACTTTGCAGAGAAAATGCGGGACAACAAAGTTAAGCCGGAACTGGAGAT
>CAZXDQ010000454.1:0-1759 GCA_964639405.1 uncultured Syntrophomonadaceae bacterium
TGGGGTTTTCCAGAAAATCAAGCTTGTCTATCAGGTAATCTACATCCACATTATCGGGGTCGTATGTAATAGTTTCTGATTCGGGTTTAGGTTCGGGTTCCGGTTCAGGTTCTTGGTCGGGGTATGGTTCATCAACGCCTCCCCCCGGTTCTTCACCTTCTCCGTTTAGAGTGGGCAGCTCGTCTGTACTTTGTTTCTTTTCCTCAACTTCGGTTTTGTCTTTTTCCGGAGCAGCGGTTTCCTCATCTCGGGGTGCGAAAGCCTCATTGCCTTGTAAAATTATTACTGCGCCTACAATGATGAAAGCGCCTAGCAGAATTAAAAAAATTAATGATTTTTTCTTTTTTTTCGGTTTTTGGGTGGGTATACGGCTATATGCCATGAAAATCCCTCCGGTGCAATTAATTTTTAAAGTATAATAGTTACTAAGGTTGAAAAACTCAAAATAATATATACTTTCTTTCTCCATTAAAAAGGAAGTTATCTTGCTTGGCAAGTATTTTAAGGTTTTGTTAATGAATATTAAGATATTATATTTTTTCTTTTAATAAGGGAGAAGTTTTTCTTGAGTTAAAGAGGATGTTTTTGTCCCTGTAGCGAATAGTGTAAGGCAGGTAAAAACATGTACACGTTTATAGAATAAATTTGAAAAAAAATTGCTGTATACAGTTAAGAGGTGTTTGCTAGTGTGTTCTCATGATGATGCTCTGGCTCAGGCTTTGAATGAATTTAAAAGCAATGATCCCCGGCAGATGGCGGAAAATAGCGGCGCTGAATGTGATAGTCAGAATGACCGCCTGCAGCTTGCCTACTGCGGATATCCGTATGGTATAACTTTTCCCCAGGGAGAGATTGAAACCAGCAGCGCCCCTCCGGTTTGTGGGGAGGAGCGGGTGCTCTTTTTGCAGTATTTGAATTGGTCCCGGGGGCTGCCGCCTCGTCGGAAGTGGCTCTCTTTTCTGGAGCTGCCGGGGGGAGAGCTTCATAATGCGCCTTTTCAGAAGGAGGCGATTTTCCCCATAGCGGCGAAATTTGGCAGGAATGTAGAAAAATTTGTTAGCATCGGTGAGGAGATAGGGGAACCCATGTCGGCAGGCGATGCAGCTTTTATTATTCCCGTATTCCCCTTTCTGGAGATGGCGATAATAATTTGGGGAGAGGATGAAGAATATTCCGCTCGCGCCAATATTTTATTTGATGAAGTTTCTATTTATCACCTGCCTACTGCTTCACTGTATGTGTTGGGTATTTTAGTGGCTAAAAGGTTATTTGGGATATAAACATTTATCTAAGATAAAATGGAGGAATGATGCCAAGATGGAAAATTTAGAGAAGGAGATAGAACAGGCTATTCAGATGTTTGAGGAGAAGGATGCCCGCGGTATTGATAAGATACTCTACCGGTTTCAGGATATGGGGATGGGTATGCTTTTCATAGCTCTTTATCATGGCTTAAAGAGGGTAGTGGAGGAGAACGCAAAAAATAGTTAGTACAACAGCGAAAAATAGAGAAGTATGATTTACGTTTAAAGTTTCGCTGGAGTGTTAGATTGGCTGACTAAAGGAGGTTGAGCTTTTTGACCCAGCACTTGTTGGGATTGAGACATTGGGATTCCGGACAGATTCGGGATGTAATGGATCGATCTTTTTTCTTTTCCCGCTTTCGGGATAGGAAGTTGGATAATTTAAGGGGCAGGCTGGTGGCTGCTCTTTTTTTTGAGCCCAGCACCCGTACCAAGTTTTCTTTTGAAGTGGCGGC
>CAZXDQ010000455.1:0-1748 GCA_964639405.1 uncultured Syntrophomonadaceae bacterium
CATCTATCTCCACAATATCATGAATGAGAACCATCTTGATTACCTTCAAAAGATCGAGGCTTTCTTCTCCTTGGTCGTGCTCACTGAGAAGAATAGCCATAATGGCCAGGTGCCAGGAATGTTCGGCATCGTTCTCTTTTCTGGAGGCATCAGGAAGATAGTTCTGACGGGTAATCTGTTTTAACTGGTCTACTTCCATCAAAAATTCCATCTGCTTTTCTAACCTATCCACATATAGCCCCCCAAATCTCAATATAATTATTAAAGGGTACAAATTTTCTTAACGCTTGGTTTTCCCCCGCCTTCTTACCGGAGAAGCAGTAAAAGCTTCTGATCTAGCTGCTCTGGGAAACGGAGGTTTGTGTTTGAGCTAAAAAGAATGCACCTATCCTCACTGTCTTTTTGTAAAAGAGTTTAACCTTATGGATCCTAAAGAGGGCGCCTTTAGGATAAAGAGCCACCCCTTTTTAATAATACCATCATTTAGTAGGATTGTTCTGTTTATTCTTGTGCGTATTCTGCCAAATCGGAAATGGTCTCCCAACCATACTCTTGCTGAGTTTCCTGGGTCACGAAGAGAACAAAGGTGTTGTTAGCCGGTGCATAATCCAACCATTTGATGTTATGTTCTTCTAGATCGTAGTCGTGTATTTTTTGGAAAGTATCTTCTTCGCCTTCGGGCATTTCTTCGCCTTCATAGCCCATCACATTCATCAAACCGGTTCCGGTGTACTCCCAGTATATGTCAATTTCACCTGCTTCTAAAGCAGGACGAATTACCGCTACTTCTCCCAGGCCGATTTCATTTACCACATCGTAGCCTCGGTCTTCCAAGAGATAGTAATTTATCCATCCCTGGGTAAGCGCTTCGGGGAAAGTTTTGGAGCCTACTACCACTTGGCCTGCTCCTTCAACTTCTTCTCCTGTTAACAAGCCCTCTTCTTCCAAGAATTCCATAGCTACGTCTTCTGGATCTTCATCATCTCGAGCAATTCTTAAGTTAAGTTCAGTTTGTCTTTCCAGGGTCAGTTGAGAAGAAGCTTCCCTCATAATATCCTCAATTTCTGGGTTTTCCTCCAGCACTTCTTTACGAATGGTAGGTGCAGCGTTGTAAGCAGGAAAAAACTGCTGGTCATCTTCCAGGATGTAAAGGTCGTATTCAATGATCCTTCCTTCGGTAGCATCCCCTACACCGATCAGTGCTTCCCCATCTCTTACCGCCGAATAGGCCAACCCTAGCTCCACTTCAACTACTGCATCAAACTGAAAGCCGTAATGTTCCTGGAAAGGTTCCATGCCGTCATCCCGTTCTACCCATTCTGCCGGAGTGGCGATACTGCCGTAAGCTGGAAGTGCGTCTTCATCATCAGCCTCACAACCTACCAAAGCCAAAGCCAGCATCCCCAACGCCAACACTAAAACTCCAAGCTTAGCGATCTTTTTCATTTCTTTTTACCCCCTTTTATGTTTACCTGATTTAGATCTTGGTGAACCTCTGTCCTGCCCCCCAATACCTTTCAAAATCACCTCCCTTGTCTTTATTTCTTATTGCATCTTCATATGCGGAGGGGTCAGGTAATTATCTATTAAGCTTAAAATCCGGTCTAACAGTATAGCAATGGCCGCTATTATTAAAGTCCCCGCTACAATAAGTTCTGCTCGGAAAAAATCAATACCGGCAAATAAGACGGCTCCCATTCCGCCTCCTCCGACTAGCGCCCCCAAGGCGGCGGTCCCCGAAGTTAACA
>CAZXDQ010000456.1:0-1748 GCA_964639405.1 uncultured Syntrophomonadaceae bacterium
TTATCAATGAAAGAAGTTGAGTATTTTCCTTGGGGGGATAAAAAATTGAGGGAGAAACGCACTATTATGGATGAGGAAAGCCTGTAGAGGGCTCTTACTCGCGTAGCATATGAGATCATAGAAAAAAACAAAGGTGGCAGGGATATGGTTTTGGTGGGTATCAAAAAGCGAGGAGTGCCTTTAGCTCAACGTATAGCACAAAGGATAGTAGAGATTGAAGGAGTTGAATTGGGGGTGGGCAGTCTGGATATTACTCCCTTTAGGGATGACCTGTCGAAAACCCACCAATTTAATGAAGCCATCTCTCTTCTACCTTTTGATGTTGAAGGGAAGCGGGTTATTTTGGTGGATGATGTTCTATATACGGGAAGAACAGCTCGGGCGGCCATGGAAGCTTTGATGAGTGCAGGAAGACCCCTAATGGTTCAATTGGCGGTGTTGGTAGATCGGGGTCACCGAGAGCTTCCCATTAGAGCGGATTATGTAGGCAAGAACGTTCCTACTAATCGCAGAGAAATAATTGAAGTAAGGTTAAACGAAACCGATGAACAAGATGGGGTAGTTATTTGTGAACCATAATTAGCTTTTAGAAAATGTTATTACTAATAAAGACATAAAAACCTAAAGCAACTAAAGTTTGCTCCCATGGGATACAGTAGTTGGTAGTTGAGGCTTAACCGATATGCTGGAGAAATTTCGGTAAAATACCATGCCCGGCTTTCCCCCAGGTGTTCTTTTTACGTGTTTTACCTGGGTGTAATCTACGGTTACCTGGGGTAGTTCTTGGTATTTGCTGTAGTAGCCTGCTATTGCGGCGGCCTCCTGTAAGGTTTCTTCGGGGGGGGGATAGGGGGCTTCTTTTATTACTACATGGGAACCGGGAATCTTTTGAGCATGAAGCCAGGTATCTTCCCGAGAAGCTAACTTAAAGGTCACTTTATCGTTTTGAATGTTGTTTTTCCCTACCAAAATAGGATAACCTTGGGAGGATAGAAAGCGTAAGGGTTTACCTGGAGAGGATTGTTTCTTTTTGCTGTGTTTTCCTTTGGGGGTAGACTTTAAATAGCCAGTTTGTTCTAACTCTTGCCTTATCTCGTATAAGTGAGGCAGATCGGCCTGTTCCAGGGAGTAACTAACATTATTTAAGTAGCTCAACTCTTCCTGGGTTCGGTTTAGCTGCTTCTTTAAATGTTTTTTGCTTTTTTGTGCCCGACGGTATTTTTTAAAGTAACCCTGGGCGTTTTCTGAAGGGGTTAACTTTGGATCAAGAGGAACTTCCAGGTTTTCCTGCTCAGGATGGTACCAGTTGGTTAGGTGGGCCCAGCTTGTTCCTCCTTTAATTTGATTCATTTGGGCCAGAATTAGTTCTCCATATAAACGGTAATCCTCTGCTTGCTTGGCTATTTCCAAATCTTGGCGCTGCTTTTTTTCTTTAGAAGCGATTCTTTTTAGTTCTCGATTTACTACTTCGTACAGCTGATTCCTTAGTTCAAAGGTTTCCAATTCACTTTCACGTTGAGAATAGTAATGATCTAGCAGTCGGTTTGCATTAGAGAACCAAGTGATGGTATATCCCTGGAATTGGTAAAGATGGTGCACACCGTACCACATTTTATGGTCCTGGGAACTATAAAGAGAGGGGACAAATAAAAAATTTTGGTAAGCATTAATCATTTGTTGGATCTCTTCCCATAAGCCTTCTGCGAATTTTTTCCGATCTGAATTCCTTTCTGAATTCCTTTGGGTTT
>CAZXDQ010000457.1:0-1747 GCA_964639405.1 uncultured Syntrophomonadaceae bacterium
TGTGACTTGGATTATGTGCCTAACCACGCGAGAAAACAGGAAGTAGTTACCGGTATGTCAAACTCATTTGGCTTTGGAGGAACTAACGCTACGTTATTGGTAAAAAAATATTCAGCGAAGGAGTAGAGTATTTACAATTATGAAGGAAACCTGGCTGGGAAAAGTTGAAGCGCTTCTTGATAATTTGGGCTGGAACTATCAAGATCTGACTTTATACCAGGAAGCCTTAACTCATTCTTCATATGCCCACGAAAAAAACGGCAGAGTTAAACACAATGAGCGGTTGGAGTTTTTAGGAGATGCAGTACTAGAGCTGGTGATAAGTGAGTACCTCTATCTTAATTATCCCCACTTGCCGGAAGGCAAACTTACCAAGCTTCGCTCGGATTTAGTTTGTGAAGAGTCCCTTTTCCAGACGGCTAAAAATCTGCAGCTGGGAGAATATTTGCGCTTGGGAAAAGGTGAAGCAAACGAGGGAGGTTTCGCCCGCCCATCTTTGCTGGCCGATGCGGTAGAAGCTTTAATCGGAGCTCTTTATCTGGATCAAGGCTATTATTCCTGCTATACTTGTACTATCCGTCTTATGGAGCCAGCCTTAGATGCTATGGACGAGGGGGGATGGCGTAGAGATTTTAAGACTGTTTTACAGGAGCTTTTACAGTCTCAATACGGAATTACTCCGGAGTATTGCATAGCAGGAGAAAGAGGCCCAGATCACCAGAAGCTCTTTAATGCGTTAGTGATATTTAAAGGGGAAGTTTTAGGCCGAGGATGGGGAAAAAGCAAGAAAGAAGCTCAGCAAGAAGCTGCCCGAAATGCGTTAGAGTACTTGTGAAGAATGAAATTAAATCCGTATATGATAAAGAAATCATTTCAAGAGAAATATTTTACCCTGTTGAACAAACCCGGAAGAAACGGAAGAAAAGGAGGAAATACAAAACATGGAAGTATTGAAGGTTTCGTCCAATTCACAACCCAAATCAGTTGCTGGAGCATTGGCTGCGATTGTTAGGGAACACCAAGCTGCTGAACTACAAGCCGTAGGCGCGGGAGCAGTAAATCAGGCAGTTAAGGCTATTGCCATAGCCAGGGGATATGTGGCTCCTAATGGAATCAACCTAGTGGCTATTCCTGCTTTTTCAGAGATTTACATTGATTCTAAAGAGAAAACGGCCATAAAGTTTTTTGTGGAACACCGCAAACAACAAATTCGCTAGGAATTATTCTTATCAAAACTTAGGATAACAATGAATAGCATAGTTGAATTAAATTTGAAGACCTGCTTGAGTGGAAAAGCAGGTTCCTTTTTAATGGGGGAATGGATTTGTACCTTAAACGATTAGATATTTTTGGTTTTAAATCTTTTGCAGAGAAAGTTTCGCTAGAATTCTCCCCTGGAATCTCGGCGATTATTGGCCCCAATGGTTGTGGCAAAAGCAATGTTATAGACGCCATTAGATGGGTTCTGGGTGAGCAAAGCCCCCGTACTTTACGGGGTAATCGAATGGAGGAAGTAATCTTTTCTGGTACAGAGAACCGAAAGCCCCTCAACTTTGCAGAAGTTTCCCTACTATTTGAGGATGCGGACAAATTTTTGCCGGTAGAGCATACCCAGGTGGAGATTACCAGGAGACTATATCGATCTGGGGAGAGTGAGTACTTTATTAATAGATCTCCCTGTCGCTTGAAAGATATCAATGAACTATTTCTGGATACGGGGATAGGTAAAGAAGTATATTCTATAGTT
>CAZXDQ010000458.1:0-1740 GCA_964639405.1 uncultured Syntrophomonadaceae bacterium
TGAAAATAATTGAAGGTTACCTGGCAGTATTACTGGAAAAACCTGATGCAAACGATAAGTTTCTCGAAGCAATAAAATATATGCAGCCTAACAGCATAAGACAACTGATCACATTAAACCCTGGCTACGTCAGCTTGCTGCAGTTAAGTTCAGTTAAAAGAGGGAGCTTGTGGAAGGCTCTCAAATTTTATAAGGCTACCGAGCCAGAAATAAATAGAAATCTCGACCTCCCCTCTTTTGCCTTTGGTTATACTGTAATGGGCGAAATATATTATGAATTTAATAAATGGGATAAAGCAGAAGAATATTTACTGGCAGCTGCTAACCTGGGTGGAGAAAAAATTGACGCAGGAGTAATGATACCTACTTATATAACTTTAGCAAAAATAAAAATGGGAACGGACAGGTTCCACGCCGCCATAGAGCTGCTGAATATACTGGAAAAGAAGGTGAAGGGCTTGGAGTGCTCTCACTGGATTTCTATCATCCAAGCCTGTAAGGCGAGAACCGCTATAACAACTGATGACCGGGAGAAGGTCCGCCGGTGGATTAACAACTGTAGTCTATCTTTGGAGGATGAAATTAATATTTTACAGCACTACCTTTTTACTACTTTAGCAAGAGCATTTATCTACCTCGGAGAACAGGAAAAGGCCCTGGTCCTTACAGATAGAATGTCGGTAATACTGGATGAAGAAGGTGGGATTGGCCAGCAGATAGAAAACCTGCTTCTGCAGTCGCTGTGCTTCCATGAGTTAAATCAGGTTGAACGTTCTTTACAGTGCTTTAAAAAGGCCGTTCAAATGGGGGTAGAGGAAGGTTATTATCGTATTTTTATTGATGAAGGTAAGCCGCTTTTTACGCTCCTTAAAGCGCTGAGAAAACAGCTTGCCCTGCTTCCGTCAAAAAAACACTACAGCCAATTAATAGATTTTACGGAAACGCTCTATCAAGGATTTATAAAGGAAAACAAAAACTGGGCGGAAAAAGAGCCGGGAACTTCCCGGGAGAGTATTCAATCACTTACTTTAAGAGAATGGGAAGTCCTGGAACTGTTGGCAGAAGGCCTTTCCAACCAGTCCATTTCAGAAAGATTGTATATAAGCGTGGTTACAGTAAAAACTCACGTCCAAAACATCTGCCGCAAATTAAATGTGAAAAGTCGGGCTAAGGCCATTGCACGCATAAATGAACTAAACCTTTTAAAGCTGCGTGAAAGCCCCGGTAAGTTGGAGAAGTAGCGGGATTTAGGCAGAAGGAAAAAGTTATACTATCCACAGGCCATTTTCACCGCGGTTTTTACCACTGCTTTGCAGGAAAGATAAAGGGGGCGGGGGAATTAAAACATTTTAATTCCCCCGCCCCCTTTATAAAATTATAGTAACACTTAATTCGCTCATTTTAATTATTCACTGCTCTTGTTAAGAGTTATCTCCTGGCTGAAAAAGATCCCCCGGCTCAATTGTGGTAATCAGGACCGTGCGGGTCCTGGCTTCCCAGTCCACATCTTGCCCCGTACTCTCCGCTATAAAGCGGACAGGCACAAGAGTCCTGCCGTCAATAATCGTAGCAGGCACATCTAGGGGAACAGTTTCATCGTTTACTTCAGCTTCCGTGCTGTCCACAACAAGCTCTATGCGGCTTTCGTCTTTCGTTCCAACAATGGTCCGTGTCTCAGCGATCCATTCCACTTCCGTATCCAGCGCCTCGAAAATAGCCCGCAGGGGAACCATGGTCCGC
>CAZXDQ010000459.1:0-1733 GCA_964639405.1 uncultured Syntrophomonadaceae bacterium
TTTCTGCAAATTAACTGTGAATTAAAAACTGTTTGAAAAGGGGAGAATCAAATGAGTGAACTAAAAAGAGGTAAAAAAAAGAGGATGACGAAACAACGGAAAATAATTTTAGACGTATTAAAAAACACAAAGATTCATCCTACTGCAGACTGGGTTTATGATCAAGTGAGAGAGGTCCTTCCCAATATCAGTTTGGGAACAGTTTACCGTAACTTAAAAGTGCTAAAAGAAATGGGAGAAATCATGGAATTGGACTTTGGTAGTACGTATAGTAGGTTTGACGGGAATCCAGAAAATCATTATCACTTTGTCTGTAACGACTGCGAAAGGGTTTACGATGTAGAGATGCCAACCAATGAAACTTTAGTTCAGAAAGCAAATAATGTGACTGATCATGATGTGGAAGAACACAGGTTAGAGTTTTATGGTATGTGTCGGGAATGTAGGGAACGCTCTACCGCAGAAGGTTAGAAAATTTTAGGTGGTTCGTTCAATTAAACTAAAAGATTAATCCCTTGCCTATTGTAACTGGCAAGGGATTTTTTTATCAATCGACTTTTCTTTCAAAATAGTAATAATTAATTAAGACTTTTAAAGTAGCTACCAAAGGGATAGATAGCAAAATACCTACAATTCCGTAGATTGTTCCACCTATGAGTAAAGCAATTATAATGCTGAAAGGGCGTAAATCTACAGCTTTGCCTAGTAAGACTGGCGTTAATACAAAGGCATCAATACACTGAACGGCAATGTACATTAAGGAAACAATTACAGCCATTTGAAGAGAGTAAGTCAAGGCGATTAACACTGCGGGGAAAGCTGCAATATATGGGCCAATATAAACGATGATATTTAATACCGCAGCAAGAGCACCTAACATAAAGAAAAAACGTATATCCAAGATAAACAACCCGATGCCAGTCAGGACACCTACTAATAGGCATCGAACCAAATTCCCGCGGAGGTATTGTCCCACTTTCATATCTAAAACTTGTAAAATCCTGTCTGCTTCTTTTTGATACTTATAAGGGAAAAAAGAGATGATTCCTTTTTTTATTGCTTTAATGTCTCTCAAAATATAAAACACCAAAAACATTACGATTAGAAATTCAAAGAAGACGGTTATTAATCCGAGAGAAAACTGTGTCAATTGGAGAAACAACTCTTGAATGCCTTCCAAAGCTTGAGGAAGAGCTTCAAATAGTTCTGCTGCGTGTCGAGCGAGTTCTGGACCTTCTATCATTAAACTTAGCTGTTCCAAGTAAAAATCCAATTCCAAATGTCGATAAAGAATAGGAGCATATTCGGCTAAGGCTTGGATTTCATTGTATAGAGTGGGAATTGTTAGGAACAAAAAACCTATGATGAATAAGATGAAAGCCAAAAAAGTGATAGTGGTCGCAGTGGTACGAGAAAAGTTACGCTTTTCAAGCAAATCAGCTAAAGGGCTAATGGCGTATACGATCAATGTGCTGATGAGAATAAGAGTGATTACCCAAGAAATTTCTCTCAAAAACCACGTTAAAACAATTAGGAATACGATTAGGACAATAATTTTGACAGCTAACTGCCAATATATACGGCCGTTGTCTTTTTCCATGAAAATTCTCCTTCACCTTTAGGTTATTTAAATTTATGCGTATTTAAAGTTAGTGTTGGTGATATCTTCAGTGTACCTGCATTCCATTTGCGACTTTGGACTTAAATACCCATTTCAACTAATGCAAATTATA
>CAZXDQ010000460.1:0-1717 GCA_964639405.1 uncultured Syntrophomonadaceae bacterium
CCCTAAAATACGGTATTTTCCTAATAGATCCAACAGATCAAAAAGATCTACAATTGTGACAGAATATTCGAATTTGTGAATCTTGGGCCCGTCGCCCGCAAACCCCCTCGCTGCAAACCTTCTCCTTACTTTAACTTTTTTATTTGCGGAATTCCTGGCCCCTCTCGGGGCTCAAGCTAAGAATAAGCAAAAAGGGGGAAAATTACTTTACCAGATTTTATTTCAATCCCAAAATAGTTATAATATAGGTAACAAAGTTTAGAAGAAAGAACTCGTCCATATAACCCGGGAGGAGTGGTTAACCATGACAGAAAATAGCATTAGAAATACTGCCCAAATCCATCTACAGCGATACTACCAGTGGCTGAA
Source organism: uncultured Syntrophomonadaceae bacterium (assembly GCA_964639405.1). Classification (GTDB taxonomy): domain Bacteria; phylum Bacillota; class Dethiobacteria; order DTU022; family PWGO01; genus CAZXDQ01. The sequence continues at coordinate 370 of CAZXDQ010000460.1, forward strand.
TTACCCTTTTTTAGACCATAAAAGCAAACAAGAACTAGCCTTAATGGAACATGATGAAGATAATATTAAAGACCACTTTGGGCAGGAACTAGAATTTGGGACAGGGGGCATGAGGGGCATTATGGGAGTAGGAACTAATCGCTTTAACCGCTACATAGTACGCCGAGCAACCCAAGGTTTGGCTTACTATCTAATGGAATTTCATTCCCGTTCAGGATTCCAGGTGGTCATCGCTTACGACCCCCGAGCCAATTCGCATGTTTTCGCAATAGAAGCAGCCCTGGTTCTGGCTGCCAACAATATTAGAGTTCTGCTTTTTGATAGCGTCAGGCCGGTTCCTTTACTCTCCTATGGAGTAAGATACACGAATTCCAGTGGGGGCATTATTATCACCGCCAGCCATAACCCCCCTGAATACAATGGATACAAGGTTTATGGTGAAGACGGGGGGCAATGCGTACCTTCAGCCACTGAAAAAATTGTTCAGTATATTAACCAAATTGACATCTTTAACCATGTCTTCACCGTTTCTAAAGAATATGCGCAAGAGAATAACTTGTTGGCCTATATTGGAGAAGAGGTGGACAATGCTTACTTAAGCCAGGTAAAATCTTTAAGCAGTTACCATTACCCAAGAGGTAAAAATGGAAGTAAAGCTAGAAATAAAGATGGAAGTAAAGATCTAACGGTGGTTTACTCTCCATTACATGGTTCTGGCTATCCTTTTGTCCCTAAACTGTTAAATGATCTAGGTTACCAGGGAATATATCTGGTTGAAGAGCAGATAGCACAGGATCCCAACTTTCCCACCGTAGAAATTCCCAACCCGGAAGACCAAGCTTCTTTTTCCTTAGCTCTAAAGGTAGCCAAAAATAAAGGAGCTCATCTGGTTATTGCCACCGACCCAGACTGTGACCGTTTAGGTTGCGGTATTAAAACAGCTGGAGATGATTACCTTCTTTTAAACGGAAACCAGATAGGTGCTTTACTGTTGAATTACCGCCTGGAAAGACTTTTCCAAAGAGGAGAACTCCCTCCCAACGGAATTATGATAAAAACCATAGTCACCGGTAATCTGGGAAAAAAGATCGCCGCTTATTATGGAGTACACACAGAAGAAACTCTTACCGGCTTCAAATACATTGGAGAAAAAATTAAAGAATATGAAGAGCAGGGCACCTGGAATTTTATATTTGGCTATGAAGAAAGTTACGGGTACTTGGCTGGCACTTTCGTGCGAGACAAAGACGGAATAATTACTTCTTCCCTGTTGGTGGAAATGACCTCCTATTATCAAGATCAAGGCAAAACCCTGGAAGAAAAACTTGAGGAGCTTTACCATCGTTTT
>CAZXDQ010000461.1:0-1702 GCA_964639405.1 uncultured Syntrophomonadaceae bacterium
TAAAAAAAAAGTCCACGCTGTAATTAGCGTGGACTTTCCATCATCCATTCGCATTTAAACCACCCTGTTCTCGAGGGTAGCTTAAACTGTTTTCAGGCAGGTTTTCTGACTTAGGATCCTCACCAGAATGCCGCCTTCCCCCTTCCGGAGTGGACTAAAGGCATCCGGCTCACCATTACAGCGGCGGGCCCGTTTAGGATTCTCACCTAATTCCCTATTATCCTTACTCAAGGCACCTGAAACATTGAGTATTAGTTTCTTATATTCTACCACCATAAAAAAGGTAAAATCAATAATAAAAAGAACAACGAACCACCAAGAACCACCAAAAAAACTTTTTCTTTACGAATTAATCCTTAAAAAGGAGACGCAGCGTATTTGTGGGCGTGCGCTGAAATGGGAACACGATGATGAGCTCAGTATTGCTATGATTGCTTTTAATGAAGCTATAGATGCCTATGAAGAAGAAAAAAATAAGTCTTTTATAGCCTTTGCCAGGTTGGTTATTAAGAGAAGGCTGGTTGACTATTTTCGAAAAAATGCTTCCCCGTATTCTTTGCCCGGCGAGGAAGTTATTGATTATCAGACTAAGGTTTATGAGGACTGGGAACGAAGCGAAAGAGAGGAAGAAATCACCAATTACCACCATTTATTGCAACAGTTCAATATTAACTTTAAAAAAGTAGCAAAAGCACAACCCAAACACCGTAAAGTCAAAGATAAACTTCTCCGTGTAGCCAAGATTATGTCCGAAGAAAAAGAATTAATGGAACATCTATATTATACCGGTAAACTCCCCAAGCAAGAGCTTTGTAAAATGGCCGGAGTTACATATCGCATGTTGGACCGCAGCCGGGTTTACGTGATTGCCCTGGCCCTGTTGCTTTATCATGATGACTTCCCTTTTTTAAGGGATTATGTGGGTGAACTTATCAAGGGAGCGGGAACGTATGAAGAAAAAAGTAAAAGGGATAGTATTGGAAAAAAATAAGAACCGCCTGATTATTTTAACACCTGAGGGAGATTATTTGAAAGTCCCTCATCCCGGTGGCAAGGTAAGGCGCGGTGATGAAATTTGGTGCAGGCCGCCTGTAACTATATGGCCTAAAGCTATTGCAGCTGCAGCAAGTATGGCGGCAGTTTTTTTAGTGATATTTACTATTTTCCTTGATGATTTACCCTGGATTTCACCGTCCCCTGGTGAAGTTGCTTACGGATATCTGGCTATGGACATTAACCCCAGCGTTGAGCTGGCCTTTAATAGAGACCAAAAAGTGTTTGCTTACCGCGCCCTGGATGAAGAAGACGAATGGTTATTAGAGGATTTTCCCGAAGGGGCGTCTCTTCACGATGCGGTAGAATGGCTTCTTGAGCGTAGCGCATATATGGAACTTATTAGGCCGGAAGCAGAGTATAATTTAGTGTTGGTTTCACTGGTGGGAAAAGATGCAGATACTCCAAAAATAGAGGCAAAACGCATACATGATACTGTTAATCAAAAATTAGAAAGTATGGATTTACCAGCTTATGTGGCTGTTTTTGAATCAGATGGACCTAGCCGGGAAAAAGCTAAAAAAGAGGGGCTTTCACTTAACCGCTACCTGCTAGTAGAAGCTTTACAAAAGCAAGGCAGCTCTGAGGTAAGCAGGGACGCTCCTATGGTGGAAGTGATGACCGAACTTGAAGAAATGCCTTCTAATAG
>CAZXDQ010000462.1:0-1677 GCA_964639405.1 uncultured Syntrophomonadaceae bacterium
CGCACAAACCGCCGTTGTTTTCAGCCTCCGGAGAGGCAATAATGTCGGTACCCCTGCCCACCATGTTGGTAGATACGGTAATCTGCCCGGGGTAACCGGCATTTTTAATAATTTTATCCTCCTCCCAGGTGTTGTGTGCGTTAAGCAGTTGGGAATCGGGGAGGAGGTTGTGGAGGTAAAAAGACTCTTCGTCGCTTCCCGCCACCAGAAGCACCGGCCTGCCGTGCTCTGCGACCGACAGGGCTGTATCCAGGGCCTGCCGGCGCTTCTCTTCTTCGGTGCAGGTAATCCGATCCGGATGATCTATCCGCCGGTTGGGAAACGTTTCCGGAACCGATACTGCCGGCATACGGTAAATTTCCTCCAGTTCCTGGCGTGCCCCCAGGACTGTACCGCTGGTTCCCGCCAGATGCCGGTATTTGCTGAAAAATACCTGATAGGAAAGCGTCTGTTTTTCAAAAGGCGCTGGAGTGGGCTCTACCCCTTCCTTAATTTCCACGGCCAAATGAAGCCCCGGCTCCAGGCGCGAACGCGGCATCGCCCGTCCGTTTTCCCGGTTGATAAGAACAATTTGGCCGTCTTTTACGATGTAGTCCCGGTCCCGCCTGTAGAAAAGATTGGCTTCCAGCGTATCGTGAACAGCGCGAAAGAGGCTGTATTTTTCTTCAATCAGATCGCGCACCCCAAAAAGCCTCTCCAGAAAACGAAAACCCTTGTTGGTGATGGAAACGCTTCTGTCGCGCAGAGAATAAACGTAGTCCACGTTTATCCCCTCAAACACTTTTTCCTTTTCCTCGGGGGTTTGGGGGCGCCTGAAGATTTCTTCCCCCCTTAAGGGGCTGCATACTTCGCGGGCAATTCTGTACTCCGCCTCTCTTGGCCCCCCTTTCCTGGACGAATTAGAGATAGTAAAATTGCTGTTGGCATTGTCTATCAAAACGTAGTCTACTTCATCCACTAAGGCGATGTCCCGCTTCTTCTGCACAGGATCGTCCCGCAGCTGATCGCGCAGGTAGTCAAATATCAGCTCGGAACCGGGAGAGTAAACCACGTCTGATTTGGCGTAGAGCTTTCTTTTTTCTTGCTCCTCTTTATCGCCCTGGTCCCGATTGACCCCGACTTTTAACCCCAAAAATTCATAAAAATCCTTCATGCTGACAGCATCGCGGCAGGCCAGGTAGTCGTTCACAGTTACTATGTGCACCTGGCCGTGAAGCGAAAGGGCTGCTGCCGCCAGGGCGATGGCCACGGTTTTACCTTCCCCGGTTTTAACTTCCGCCGCATGACCTTCGCAAAGAGCTTCTGCGCACATGAGCTGCTCATAATAAGGAATAATCCCCAGAGTGCGCTTCATGACCTGGGAAGCGCACCCCAACAGAAAGGTAAACGGGGCTCCTGGGCGAAACCTTTCCAGTATTTCCGTGCGCGACAGCCCGCTTACTTCGCTTTCTTCTTTTTTTATCTGCTCCGCCTTCCGGTACAGGGGGTATCTCTGCAGTATATGCCCCAGGCTTTCCAGCGCCGTTATCATTTAATTCACCCCTCAATAGCACTTGGCTGTGCACTTATGGCATTCGAACTCGCACCGCAAGTTCACCAGGTTGGAAAAGTTGTGTTTGTTGGCTATTTTGGCCGGCAGGTAATTTTTGCTGTCTCTTAAGTTCAGCGGTTCTCCGT
>CAZXDQ010000463.1:0-1672 GCA_964639405.1 uncultured Syntrophomonadaceae bacterium
CTTCATAGTCTCCATACCTTCATCTTTTACAATAATACTTTTCCCCCGTGGTGAAGGTTCGGTAGGAGCAAGGGTTATACTCTCCAGTTGGGCGTTTCCATGGATCCCTTGGACTACCCAATGGAAATGCATGGATACTCCCGCTTCTTCAGCTGCATCTAGCTCCTGTTGGTGAGCAGGCATATCTTCTTTTCCCCTACGGTAAATAAGACTCACTTCTCTGGCACCGTGCCGTTTAGCAACGCTGGCGGCATCTACTGCAGCATTACCTCCCCCTATTACTGCTACTTGGTTTCCTGGAGTTGGTTCACCATAAAGATTTATTCTTTGGAGTAATTCCAAACCATTAATTACTCCTGGAAGGTTCTCCCCATCAATTCCTAAGTTGCGGCTGGTTTGAGCACCCACGGTCAACAAAACGGCGTGGTATTTTTGTTGCAATGCCTCTAAGGAAATATCTTCCCCCGCTCTTTTACCAGTAATAAATTCCACTCCCATACTTTCTAGCAGGGATAGCTCTTCACGCAGCAATTCTCTGGGTAAACGGTAGTGGGGTATGCCGGTGGCCAAAAGACCGCCAAGCTCTTCTTTCTCTTCCCACACAGTAACTTGGAAGCCGGCAGCAGATAGATAAAAAGCGCAGCTCATACCCGCAGGCCCCGATCCCACCACGGCAATTTTTTCTGGTCTGCTAGTGCCTGAAATAGTTTGCGCATCTTGGTATATTTTTCTTTTTATACCTATTTCTTTTTCCAGATCGCCTATTTTTATTGCCTCATCATAAGAACCTCTATGACATTCTTCCTGACAAAATCGATAGCAGACTTGTCCGGTCAAAAGGGGAAAGGGGTTATATTTTCTTACTATTTCCCAAGCCGATAACCAATCTCCTTCTTTTACTTTTTCCATCCACCTGGGTATCCAATTTTGCAGTGGACAGTACCAACGACAGGGAGATAGCTTTTCTTTCCTTAAAGGAGTTAGAAACCTCCACAAGCCAGTCTTGTTTACTAGAGTTGGCTCAGTGCCCCGAGGCCATATTTCTGGCAATGAATTGATTTCACCCGAACTAGGCATTGTTTTTCACCTCCTCCACTTCCCGGAAACCCCTTTCTGCACCTATTAAGTTACTTTCTTCTTTTTGAGGAAATTTTCCCCTCATTCCTTCTAGCATAGTATGCAAATCCGCCAATTCCATAACTCTTACCAGCGCCCCTACCATAATCGTACTTATAATGGGAATTCCTGAAGCTAACAACCCTTGATCGGCTGCAATATTGGAGGCATCTATTCCGTAAAGGGGTTTTCCTTCTGCTAACCGCTTCCAGGATTTTAGGACCGCTCCAGAGCCGTTTATAATGATGGGACCATCTTTTTGAAGACCTTGAAGTATGAGCTGACTGGGAAGTTCAGCATCAAAGGCCACTGCACAATTAGGATGGTATACTCTATTTCTAGGCATTAGTGGATTCTTGCTGTATCGCAGAAAGGCCATTACCGGGGCGCCCCTCCTTTCTGCTCCAAAAAAGGGAAAGGCTTGAGGATAATAGCCGCTTAAGGTTACGATTTCAGCTGTCAGGGTAGCTGCAAAAAAAGCCCCCTGGCCACCTCTACCGTGCAACCTGACTTCTTTAATAGAATTAGAGGATATTGTCATCTCTAAAACCTCTCT
>CAZXDQ010000464.1:0-1671 GCA_964639405.1 uncultured Syntrophomonadaceae bacterium
CATCGCCTTGCCAAGGCGAGGGTCGCGGGTTCAAATCCCGTCTTCCGCTCCATTTCCTTTAAGGCGACATAGCCAAGTGGCTAAGGCGGGGGACTGCAAATCCCCTATTCCCCGGTTCGAGTCCGGGTGTCGCCTCCATTTTTTTATGCCGGGGTGGCGGAACTGGCAGACGCAAGGGACTTAAAATCCCTCGGACATACAAATGTCCGTACCGGTTCAAGTCCGGTCCCCGGCACCACTTGGTGAAGCAGGAGAAGGCAAAACGCCTTCTCTTTTTTTTATCCGGGCACATTAGTTGCAGCAAAAGTTATCAAGGTTGTATGGGCGGGGGAAAGTAAATTTAGGAGGTACGTGTCGCCTTTATTGGGTATGATATAAAAGTAAGCACGCCAGTAAAGCTTGAAAAAGAAGGAAAATCATTATGTTAATAGAATCTATTAGTAGAATATTATTTACCTTTTTAACTTTATGTTGCCTGGGAGTATCCCAAAAACAATCATTAAGAGAGAATACTTTTAAGAGGAGGCACATGGTAAGCTGATATGAAAGCAGATCCGCAAATTCTTTACTCCCATGTGAAACTATTGGCCGGAATCGAGCCTCCTCGAAATTATCGGAACCGGGAGTCTTTAGATCGAGCAGCCGAATATATCGCTACCGAACTATCCAAGACTGGGACCAGAGTATACGAGCAGCCATTTACAGCTAATGGAAGTATTTACCGAAATGTCATAGGCAGCTTAGGTCCAGAAAATGGCCCCCTTATAGTAGTAGGAGCACATTATGACGTTGCTGGAGATCAACCGGGAGCAGATGACAACGCCAGTGCTGTGGCAGGATTACTGGAGACAGCTAGACTGATAGCTCACAGGGAAGAGGAACTTTCCATCCGGCTGGAATTGGTGGCTTATTGCCTGGAAGAGCCCCCTTTCTTTTGTAGCCCCCAAATGGGCAGTGCAGTGCATGCGGCCCATCTTGCAGAAAAAAATACTGAAGTTGAATTGATGGTATGTTACGAGATGATTGGCTATTTTACGGAGGAGCTTAATTCTCAGTCCTATCCGGCTTTTTTGCCTATAGCTGTTCACACCGACCGAGGGGATTTTATTGCTGTAGTTGGCTTGGAGAGTCAGGGCTATCTTGCTGAGCATTTAGCATCTCAAATACAGGAACATTCCCTTATTGAGGCGGTGGCAGTTAACTTCCCTTCTGCCCATGGGGTGCAATCCCTTTCCGATCATAAAAATTACTGGGCTTACGGATATCCCGCTGTGATGCTAACTGACACCAGTTTTCTTCGAAATCCCCATTATCATCAGGAAACTGACACTCCAGATACTCTTGACTATAAGCTTATGGCAGAAGTGGTAAATGGAATGGCAGCCGCAGTTTTGAATTACAGTAAATAATGGAGATGAGTAACTCTATATGCAGGGTTGTGCTTTGGAGTTGAGGCTTGGCTACACTACTGCGAAGGTGATTTGTTCCGTTATTAGGGAGAGAAGAAGGGAGTAAGCAGGGTGAAAATATTTTTGAATAAGCTTAACCGTATATGTAGGGAACATCCCCGTCAGCCTAAAATTTTACTTATGCCTTCACTTACCGAGGGCAGTGCTTTGTGGCGGAGTTACAGCTTGGCTGGTTTCGGAGCCTTGAACTTACAAATAAAAA
>CAZXDQ010000465.1:0-1654 GCA_964639405.1 uncultured Syntrophomonadaceae bacterium
AAGGGGCAGGTGCCTTTGTATGCGGAGAATCCACAGCTTTACTTATGTCTATAGAAGGTAATCGGGGTATGCCCAAGCCTTTACCTCGGCCACGAACTACTGAAGCAGGACTTTGGGAAAAGCCCACTCTTTTGAACAACGTAAAAACTTTTTCCGTCGTTCCTCAGATCATGAATCATGGTGCGGAGTGGTTTAGTAGTATCGGTACTGAGGGGAGTCCGGGAACCGCTGTATTTGCCTTGACTGGGAAAATTAATAACAGTGGGCTTATTGAAGTCCCTATGGGTATCGAATTAGGCAAGATTGTTCGAGAGATAAGCGGAGGCATCTTGGACGACAAAGAATTTAAAGCAGTGCAAACAGGAGGACCTTCCGGAGGCTGTCTGCCTGAAGATAAGCTGGATTTGCAGGTGGATTTTGATACTTTGGAAGCCTCCGGATCCATGATGGGCTCCGGAGGTATGGTGATTATGGATAAAGATACCTGCATGGTTGATGTAGCCAGGTACTTTTTAGATTTCACCTTTGAAGAATCCTGTGGGCAGTGTGTCCCTTGTCGTCTGGGCACTCAGCAGATGCTGGCAATTCTTAACGATATATGCGAAGGCCGGGGACGGGAAGGCGACATTGAACTCCTTCAACAATTGGGAGAGTCAATCATAAAGGGTTCTATTTGTGGATTGGGAAAAACTGCTCCCAACCCGGTGCTCAGTACTATCAATTATTTTAGGGATGAATATGAGGCTCACATCAGAAATCGGAGTTGTCCTGCTCTGGCCTGTAAAGAGTTATTGGTTTATACCATAAACCAAGAAAAATGTACAGGCTGCGGGCGTTGTCGTAAAGCTTGCCCGGTGGAAGCTATTACTGGAGACAAAAAGGAGCCTCATCAAATCGATACAGATAAATGTACCAAATGCGGTATCTGTTTCCAAGAATGCCCGGATCGATTTCAGGCCATAGAGCGACTGACCGGGGAAGAAAATTTGTCCGTGGTAGGCCGAAAGGATGGTAATACATGAGTAAAATATTAATAAATGGTTTAGAGGTATCGGTGGAAAAGGGAATGACAGTATTTGAAGCGGCGGAAAAAGCTGGAATTTACATTCCTACTCTATGCCATCATCCCGATCTTTCTACTTTCGGCGCCTGTCGAGTTTGCATGGTGGAGGCCGACAGCCGTTTGGTTACCGCTTGTCGTGCTCCTGTAGAGGACGGTATGGTGGTAAAGACGGATACCGATGAAGTGAAAAGAGTGCGCTTGTCCAACGTGGAATTGATTTTGGCCAATCACCACCAAGATTGTCAAACTTGTTACCGCAATAATAGATGTAAGTTGCAGGAAGTTTCTGCTTTTGTAGGGGTGAACCCTGAGAGAATGCAGCATATTCGCCGAGTAACAGTTGACACTCCTCTAGACGATAGCAATCCTTTTTTCTATCGTGACCACAGTAAATGTATTCTTTGTGGCATATGCATTAGATCCTGTGAAGAGATTAACGGGGTAGGGGCGTTAGATTTCGCTTTCCGAGGCTATGATACAGCAGTTAGCGTGCCCGGGAATAAGTCACTCCTAGAATCGACTTGTGAATCTTGTGGAGAATGTTTGGAGCGATGCCCCACTGGTGCTCTCTCCCTTCACCAACCTGCCGTT
>CAZXDQ010000466.1:0-1649 GCA_964639405.1 uncultured Syntrophomonadaceae bacterium
TTAAGCGGCTGGCTTATTAATCCTGTAGTAGCCACTCTACTTTTAGTGATGGGTTTTTTCTTTTTAATAGTAGAAATCTTAACTGCTGGTTTCGGCATTGGAGGGTTCTTGAGCTTACTCTCCTTCGGTCTCTATTTCGGGGGACATTTTTTAACCGGGGTTAGTGGCTGGCAGGCGGTATTCCTCTTTGTTTTCGGCATCATATTTTTGCTGGTGGAGGCTTTTGTACCCGGCTTCGGTGTTTTCGGTGTCGGAGGGCTGGTTGCGGTTTTCGCTGCTATTGTTTTGGCCGCGGCTTCAACGACCCAGGGGTTGTATATGCTTTTAATCTCCTTTTTGATAGCTGCGGCAGCCGGGTACGGAGCCTATAGATATTTCAAGAGCAGGGGTGCTTTAAGGGGCTTTGTTCTTTCTGATGCAGCTACCGGTGAGGCAGGTTACAGCTCTTCCAAAGATTACAGCTATCTTTTGGGAAAAAAAGGCCGGGCTCAAACGACTCTGCGTCCATCGGGGATCGTGGAGATAGACGGCGTAAGGTATGATACGGTTAGCGAAGGCGACTTTATTTATGCCGGGGAAGAGGTGGAAGTGGTTGCAGTGGAAGGAAGGAGAATAGTGGTGCGGGGATCGAGATAGATGTGAATATTTATGCGGTGAATTGGCCTAGAAAAGCATGGGTTAACTTGAACGAAATCAAGAATTATATTGTATTGGGTAAGTTTGTTCAAGAAAATAAAAATACTACGAGGGAAGGGGAATTATTTTGACCGAATTACTGCCTATTTTGATTTTAGTGGTTATTGTTGTAGTGGCATTGTCCATTCTGTTCAGCTTTATTCCGCTCAGGCTATGGATTGCTGCTCTGGCAGCAGGGGTGCGTATCGGTATTGGCACCCTTATAGGGATGAGGCTGCGTCGTGTTGTTCCCGCCAGGGTGGTAGAACCCTTAATTAAGGCTACTAAAGCAGGCCTTGAACTTAATGTTAACAAACTGGAAGGACACTACCTGGCCGGGGGAAATGTGGACAATGTAGTAGATGCTTTGATCGCTGCCCAGCGGGCAAACATCGAACTGGGTTTTGAAAGGGGTGCCGCTATTGACCTGGCCGGTCGGGATGTGTTGAAAGCTGTTCAGATGAGCGTTAACCCCAAGGTGATTGAAACACCCGTTGTAGCTGCTGTGGCAGCTGACGGCATTGAAGTCAAGTCCAGGTCAAGAGTAACGGTAAGGGCCAATATTGAACGCCTGGTTGGCGGGGCCGGAGAGGAAACCATTATTGCCCGCGTTGGCGAGGGTATGGTTTCTACCATTGGTTCTGCCAAAAACCACAAAGAAGTGCTGGAAAACCCCGATTCTATCTCCCATACTGTTCTAAAGAAAGGTCTGGATGCAGGGACCGCTTTTGAAATCCTGTCTATTGATATCGCTGACGTGGATGTGGGTAAGAATATTGGGGCACAACTGCAGACGGACCAAGCTGATGCTGATAAGCGTATTGCCCAGGCCAAGGCTGAAGAAAGGCGTGCTATGGCAGTAGCCAAGGAGCAGGAGATGAAAGCTTCTGTCCAGGAGATGAGGGCAAAAGTCGTGGAGGCAGAAGCAGAAGTGCCTAAGGCGCTTTCCCAGGCGCTGCGTGAAGGGAAACTGG
>CAZXDQ010000467.1:0-1648 GCA_964639405.1 uncultured Syntrophomonadaceae bacterium
CACAAAATGCCTGATCAATAACCGCACCCCCGGCCATGGTTTTGACGCTGTCCCTTAATCCGGCTTGCTTCAAAGCTTCAATAACTTCGGCTATTTTAGGAGCAGTAGTAGTGAGAAGGGCAGACATGCCTACTATTTCCGGATTTTCTTTCTCTACTGCCTCCACAAAGCTTTTAGCCGGTTGATCTATACCGATATCCACCACTTTAAAACCAGCTCCTTCCAGCATTAGGCCGACCAAATTTTTCCCGATGTCGTGCATATCCCCTTCTACTGTTCCCAATACCACTGTTCCTTTAGAAGTTTCTCCTCCGCTGTCTACCAACTTGGGTCTGAGGATATCCATAACTTCGTGCATTACCTGAGCAGAACCTAGAACTTCCGGAATGTACATCTCAAAGTTCTTAAACTTTTCCCCCACTACTTCCATCCCCGCTAATACTCCATCGTCCAGGATCTCTTTGGGGGTAGTTCCTTCTTCCAGCAAGTCCTTAGCCAAATCTTTTCCTTTCTCTACGTCTCCTTCTATCATGGCATCAGCCAACCTTTTGAGACTCATGCAACATCCTCCTTTTTGTTTAAGTACTATTTGTTTAAGTACTAATGGTTAAATTTTATTCAGACGGAAATATTAAGCCTTCCTTATACTTGCCTTTTCATACTTGCCTTTTCCGTCTAGGCTTTAGCAATCCTTGCCTCCGCCTCTTCCAGGATCTTATCAATTTCCTGCCGGGTTTTCTCCGGCACTTCCGGGCCCTTATGATTCTCGATGAGATAACGAGTCTTTTCTTTGACCTTTTCCCCAAAAGTTTTTCCGCCAGCATTCTTCCACTCCTCAAAGGGTACCCGGTTTAGGAGTTCGGGTTCCCACGTATCTTGGCGGAAATGACGGTTAGTATGCTCATGCAGAAGATAATGACCTTGGGGACCAACCTTTTCAATAACGTCCAGGGCCAGGGTTTCTTCGTTTACTTCAATGCCTCTAGTAATACGGAAAGCCATGCCCAGAATTTCATTGTTCATCACCACATTAAAAAGGTTGCCGGTAAGGCCCGACTCTGAGTACCCGGTATCATGGATGATGTTGCCCCCGCTCAGCACTGCCGTATAATTGGAAATAGCATTTTCCAAAGCAGCCTGGGGCTCGGTTATTTTGGCGTCAGTACAACCTCCAGTGGAGAATACGGGAATGTCCAGATATTTGCCAATGTCCGTCATCCCTGCGCACATGATGCTCAGCTCGGGGCCACCGTAGATGTAAGTAGAAGTAAGCATATCCATCACAGTCATTACTCCGCCCATAACAAAGGGGGCTCCTTTACGCTTCAGTTGAGCGATTACCAAACCGGTAAAGCACTCGGCAGAAGCGTTGGTCAACAATCCAGCAAAAGTAGCTGGCTCCGTAGCTCCGCCCATGCAGCAGGGAGTGTAGATAGCGGGAATATGCTTGTCTGCGCAGAACAATACTTTGTCTACCGTCTCTTCATTGCTGACCAGGGGAGGAATAGGTTCCATGTAAAACATGAAGTTGGGCCTGCGCTGAAACTCTTCCTCTCCACCTGCCATAGCAGCTACCACCTGATAAATATCTTCGCAGCTCTGCCGATTAAAAGACCAGGCGGCAATAGGTTTGGTAGTGTTGGTAATC
>CAZXDQ010000468.1:0-1635 GCA_964639405.1 uncultured Syntrophomonadaceae bacterium
ACCTTCTTTCGCTCTCTAATAACTGGGCCTGAAACTTGCGATTATTTTCTATAGCAATTCCTAAGCCAACTCCCAGTATAACAAAAGAAACCATGGTGAGCCCTATATTTAATAAATTGTACTCATAAGGAGAAGCTACAATAGAGATTCCACACAGGATGGCCATAAATATAATAGAAGCAATGCCACCTTTAATTCCTTCTTGGATACTTGCCATAAAAATTAAAACAATTCCCAGTAGTAAAGTATACTGAATATGTATCCAGAAAACCAATATTAACAACACCAGTGCATAAACACTTAAAACCAGGAGCCTTTTCTTATTTATTGAGCTCCAGTTTACACTACTTTTAGATGCAACCACTACAATTGCCTCATTTCAAGGAAAAAAATTCTTTTAATCTTTACTTAACCTAAAATTTGATAATTACATATTAATTAGTGAACAACTAAAAAAGTAAAATAGTACAAAAAAACCTGTCACCAATTTTTGAACGGTTACGACAGGCAGTTTTAGCTCCATTCTTGGCAGTCAAGCAAGTGTTTATGTAAATTACGCTATTATTCATTAACTAAATTATTTGCTTTTAAGCCTAAAAATCCTTCTGGTCAGAAATATAAAATTACAAAATTTCTTTTTAAAAAATCAGCCCCCGGCAGGGGGCTGATTGAAAACACATCTAAAATTTCTCAAAATCCTTTTCATCAATAGTTAATTCCCCATTACCCTTGTCAGGTGCATTTAAACCTTTGGCCATATTTTTTTCTAAATTTTCCAATTCTCCATTATCTGGAGCTACTAAACCTCTTTTATCTTCCTCTCTTTTTGAAGACACATATTTTTCCTGCTTGCTTTTGTAGGTAGTTCCTTCTTGATCAGCAAGCTTAAAGACATTAACAAAATCTCTTAATTCTTGAGCCTCGCTGTTCATACTTTCACTGGAACTTGCAATTTCCTCAACCAGGGAAGCATTTTGTTGAGTTACCTGGTTTAATTCATCCAGTGCATTTCGAATATCACCAACTGCATTAGATTGTTCTCCTAAAGAAGCAGCTATTTCCTCGCCCAAATCAGATGTTTTTTGGGCATTTTCTATTACCTCATTAAGCACATTACTGGTATCATTCATTAACTCATTTCCTCTTTCCACTCTTTTAATGCTGTCATTAATTAAATTTTCAATTTCCTTGGCTGACTCTGCCGAACGCCCGGCTAGGTTACGCACTTCAGCAGCCACCACAGCAAAGCCTCTACCCTGATCTCCGGCTCGAGCAGCTTCAACTGCAGCATTAAGTGCCAGCAAATTGGTTTGGAAGGAGATATCATTAACCTTGGAAATAATCTCTGCAATCTCCTGGCTTCCTTTTGTAATTTCTTCCATGGCCCCGTTCAATTCCTGCACTACTTCATTGCCTTTAGTTACAGCATCAGAAGTTTGGTTTGCCAGCTTGTCAGCTTCTTTAGCATTCGCAGTAGTCTCTTCCAGGGATGTATTTATTTCTTCTACTGTAGAAGAAACTTCTTCCAGGGATGAAGCCTGTTCTTCTGTTCTTTGGGAAAGATCCTGGTTGCCGGAAGAAATTTCATCTGACCCCTGGGATACAGTTTCCGCAGAATTGCTTACCTGCAACATT
>CAZXDQ010000469.1:0-1633 GCA_964639405.1 uncultured Syntrophomonadaceae bacterium
ACCAGACCAAGGGGGAGCAGGTAAAAAAGTAGGTTGTTCCACCAGGGGGTTCCAGAATCTTGACTGTAGTTGTAATTCGCCCCGTGATCTTCTGACCTAGCATAAACATCTACCATGGGGCTTATATGAGTAGTGATCTCAGTCCCATCTGTCAGAGTAGCTTCTATTTTAAATCCTTCTTGATAAACTTCTTCCACTTTTCCTTCTTCCATTAAATCAACAAAACGGGAGGTGTTAACTTCCTTTAGCTCCTCCCCATTTTGAAAATAATTCACTATTAATATTAATGCAAGAGATATAAGAAGAAATAAGGGTATCCCGCGAAAAAAAGGGGGCAAAAATAGTCCTCCTCTCTATTAACTGCGCCTGTTTAGTATACTATATATCAGTCCAAGGAGCACAAAAGTAACTCCAGGAAGGTTTAGGTTGTCTTAGCCGATGATTCTGCTTTTTGTTGGGAAAAATGGTATAACATGAACTGGAAAGAATCAAGAAGTATAACTGTCCGGTCTTTTCACGACCTGGAGCAAGTTTTGGCAATGTCGTCATTTTGAAGTCCCTCCTTTGGTATGCATCAATAGTTATGACTTAGATATAGATTGGGACAAACCCCCGATGAATTTGCTGCCTAAAAACAGGCAGGCAAAAAAACACTAACAAGTTGGAGCATTATCGGGCTGTGATTCTGAGATGATTACGAGAATACCCCCATATCTCCAGTAACCATTTAACGTATCTATTTAGCGTTACCGTTAATTTTTGCTATCTTTCCTTTGCTTAACTTGTATATAGAAGTAGCACAGGAAGCTTTTACCGGGTCAAGGGTGGCCATAACCACGGCGATTCCGCAGTCGTTAAAATGGCGAATATGCGATAAAAGATAATTGCCGGGAGTGGATTTAGGGAGCCCCGCCGGTTCATCTAATAGCACCACGGCTAGGTTTGGGGGTAGAATTTGGGTTGGTAGGTAGCTATCAACTAACCAAACCCTCTCTTTGCGCATGTGTTTCAACTCTTTAACACCGATCTCTCCTACCAGACGACCTTGGAAGTAGATCTCTCCTTTATCGGGAGTCTCTAAAAAGCCAAGTATTTTGAGCAGGGTGGACTTTCCCTCGGCAGGAGCCCCCAGTATGGAAATAAACTCCCCTTCCTTCAATTTCAGGTCTACTTTCTTCAGCGCCCAGTGGAAAATTCCGCTTGATTTCCTATACCCTTTCCAGATTCCCCTGGCTTCGAGGACAGTATTCTTTAACATTTGCTGCACCTTCTTATCGTTGAGACTTTTAATTATTTTACATTTTACTCCTTGAAACTAAACATTTAGTCTACAAAAACTGAACCAGCCACGTCTTAGAATTCCTTATGCTAATTATTTATCCCCGTACACAAAATTACTGTTTCCTGCCCCGTTTACCTCATCACCTTATACATGCCCTCTTTCTCCGGTCTGGTTAACGCTTCAAGGACGATGGTTTAGAATATGTTTAGAAAATGTTTAGTACCAACACTCATTATATATATAAAAGGGCTTGGAGCCGTTACTTTTTTGAGAAGGGAGTGTCTGTTTTAAATGAGTTTTCAATTTGAACAAATAAGTATGTGGGTGGTGGAGTATCTTCCCAGCGCCCTG
>CAZXDQ010000470.1:0-1605 GCA_964639405.1 uncultured Syntrophomonadaceae bacterium
GATGAAGCAACTTTAAAACTCTTCCAGCATGAAGCAGAATACTTAAAAGAGAAGATTATGAAATATTGCTCGCAAACGGTACTGGCCCATCTAGTTACTTCTACTGCCGACCCAGCAGTCTGTAATTATATCTGGGAGCATCCGCAGTTGCATGATTTCCCAGATTTCAATAAAACCCAGATAAAATACGCCCGTAGCTTTTCTCTGTTTATCCACGGGGCCTTCCTGTTATACAACTACATGCTCGCCTACTATTGCAAGCGGGAAGACCTCATAGAAAAGTATCAGGATATGTTGCAAGAGTGGGCCACCGAAATAATGGACTCTCCCGAACTGTTTTATGGCTGGCAGGGTCAAGAATTTTGGGAAGTAGTGGAAACCCAGATAGGTTACATCCCGCCTCCAGTTTATAGGTTTGTGAATGATTGGTTGCAAATCGTTTTTGAGGAGGCTGACCCCTTCAATGTCATCAGCAACCAATCTGCATGGGACTTGATCCGGAACCGGGAAATCCGCCTTAAAAAAACCAAGCGAGCAAGGCTGGCCAATGACCGGGCGTTGGAATTATGGACAGGTGCCTCAGGTATTAGGCGGTTAGACTTTCGCTGGAACGAGACCAAACGCATAGTTAACGACATTTTAGAAGGTTTAAACCCCAAGGAGGATTAATTTAACGTGTTAAACCTGAATAATAGAAAGCTGTACCTGGAAGCTATCAAGCCACCTGCCGGTTATCAATTTGACCGGGCAGTGGGCACAAGCTATTCCCTGGACCTGCTAACTTTGCTGGTTTTGCCCCTGTCCTTTGTGCTGTTTGATTATAAGGGGAAGGAAGACAACTTGCAAAGCCCCCTGGAGATACTGGAAGCTTTGCAGAGGACTTCCCATAACTTCTCCGTATTTTGCCATAAAGGGGAGATCAAAATACCTAATCCGCCCCACCTGCTCTATAGCTATTTGGAGCCTAACGTGGTGGAAGTAGAGCCTGCTGCAGAAGGAAAGATATTTCATCCTAAAGTATGGTTTTTGCGGTACACTGCCGCTGATGACAAACCCATCTATAAATTTCTTTGCCTTTCCAAGAACTTAACTTTTGACCGGTCCCTGGATGTCATGGTGATGCTGGAAGGGAAAGTTGGCCCAGAAGAGGAGTGGAACAACGAACCATTACAAGATTTTTTGCAGGAGCTTCCTCGCCTTTCTGCGGGCAGTTATGCAGAACACGTGGATTCGGATATAGAGCTTATGGCCTCAGAGATATTGAAAGTCAACTTTGAGCCCCCACCCGGCTTTAAAAATGAAATATTGTTTCATCCCCAGGGCATTGCAGGATACAACAACTTCCCCTTGGCGGGGAATTTTAACCGGTTTTTAGCCATTTCACCTTTTCTATCGGAAGGATTCTTTAACCGGCTAAACACTGACGATGGTTTAAAGATGCCCAATAACGCCGGTAATGTCCTGGTCTCCTTGTTGGAATCCCTTGACGGGATCAACCAAACCCTATCCCCATTTGACCAAATATACGTGATGGACGATGCTCTGCCTCTGCCTGAGCAAGGTGGGGAGGAATTGGCAGCACAGCCGGCTGAAGTAAGGGAAA
This sequence comes from uncultured Syntrophomonadaceae bacterium, assembly GCA_964639405.1. Classification (GTDB taxonomy): domain Bacteria; phylum Bacillota; class Dethiobacteria; order DTU022; family PWGO01; genus CAZXDQ01. The sequence goes on from CAZXDQ010000470.1 coordinate 1,604, forward strand.
GT
>CAZXDQ010000471.1:0-1601 GCA_964639405.1 uncultured Syntrophomonadaceae bacterium
GTTTTCTTCATCAAAATGACAATGCACTGCATCTCTAATTTCTTTTTTTATGTCTTCCATAGTTTCAGCTTGGGTATATATAGAATAACCTAAAGCTTTTGCTATAAAGCCCCCATCGGGTGCTTCCTCAATGAGGAAGATGATTTCATGGTTCAATTTTATCGCTCCTCTACAAAAAATCTTCTATCTATCTATATTTTACTTTTATAGAAGTAAATAATCAAGGTTCAAGTGGAAGATGGCTTCGACGGGAAAGGTTGCTTTCTTCGTTTTTTATCGATTCAAGGGCTTTTAGCTCGGAAACTGCCGCATTGAGTGCACTCAAGGTGCCCTGTAGTTTGATAAACTCTTTCATGGTTAATCATCCTTATTTTGGTGATTGTTGCAAGTCCATAAAAAAAAGGGGTATAATATTAGAAACTCTAAAAGGTGGAATGTCTGAATGTCTGAGTATGATGTAGGCCAGGCGGGAACTTCCAAGCCCAATAAAGTGCGCGTTTGGAGTAAGGGTCAATTCACTATTCCGGCTTCTATTAGAAACAAATTGAGCATCAAAGAAGATACCATTTTGGAAGTTTACCAGATCGGTAACGCCATCGTGGCTTTTCCGGAAAAATCTGTTGTGAATGAGTTGGCGTCTTATGTACAGGAAAATTTAAGTCAGAGTAAAACTGATATAAACGAATTGCTAAAAGACCTGCGAGAAGGCCAGCACGAATATGAAACAGATTAAAGTTTTCCTGGACAGTAGTGTAATATTTGCCGGGCTTGCTTTCTCAAAAGGCGGTTCATTTCAGGTATTACTTTTAATTGAAGCGGGAATAATTATACCTTACGTTTCTGGACAAGTAGTCACTGAAGTAACCCAAAATGCTCAAAGGAAATTGCCGGAAGTGGCAGATGCTTTTTATGCTCTTTTTAAGGTTTTAAAATTTAACCTGATTGACCCCACTGAGAACAATTTACTTTATGCCAAAAAACTAATTAATGAGAAGGATGCCGGCATTTTGGCGGCAGCAATTACCGCAGAAGTAGATTGGCTTTTAAGCCTGGATAAACATTTCTTGCGTAGTAGGTGGAAAAACGTAGTTGATTTTTCAGTGGGCACTCCAGGTGATTTTTTGCAAAAATGTCCCTAGGAGGGATAAATTTAAAGCCTGGAAGGGGATCATACTACGGTTTCAACCTGGTGAAGATATTAAGGATGCTGTGGCAGGGAAAGGACCTACATTGTAGGTGTCGTGGCGGCGGTGCTCTTGTTCGCAGCGCTTAGCTTCTTTGCCCTGCGGCATTACCAGGTGCCGGTGTGGGATTATCCGGAGGTATACCGGGACATAAATGCTTACTGGGAAGGGCCCTTGCAGCGGGAAAAGACACCTTTTACGCTGGGGGCCCATTTCTGGGAGGACGGCGAACTTTACTTCGCCCATGCTTAAGAGCTGCTTCGGGCCCGTTACCAGAGTGAAGCCTGGGAAAAAGAACCCCTGGGGGATTTGCCGGAGGGGGTGGACCAGGTCAGGGCCTTGAAGAGAACAACCCCGGAGGGAAACCACCGGGAGCTAGCTTACCTGGCCGGCGAGGAGGCCGTGTACCGCTACCAG
>CAZXDQ010000472.1:0-1600 GCA_964639405.1 uncultured Syntrophomonadaceae bacterium
ATTCAAGTTCTTTTTGGCTCTGATCCTGTTAGTCAACTTTCTTTGAGTGGTATATTTTTTGATTTACCTGACGAGCATGGCAATGCAACGGATGGTCAAGCTTTTAAAGATTTAACAGATTTTATAGAAAGTCATTCTTTAGATGGCTATAATCAGCTCCCTAATATGGTACAAGTTAAAATCGGGAATACAGAGGTAGAAGAGTTCTATTTATGGGGAAGTAATATAGGTAAAAGTATGGATATACAGGGAATCATGCCAGTGTTTCCCTTCTCATTAACATTAATTAAGGAACTGGATTAATGGAATTTAAAGGTGCAGGAGCATATTTATGGGTGAAAAGATATAATGAATCATGGATTCATTCTTCGTCTATCCCGGTTAGTCAATATGCGGCATTATTTCCTGCTGGCAGAGCAGAAGATTTGAATGCTACTGTACCAATAGGTAAAGTAACTAAGGATAGGCAGTCGGGGTTGATGAGTATATCAAAATTTGTTGACCAGCATAGTAATAAGTTTCCCTTTGATAGTCCCAACACCAGATATGAGGTACAGTTGAAGGTTGGGGATAAAGCAAATTCATCAAAAACACGTACCCTGTTTAATGGCGTTATAACTAATGTAAATTTTACTGGAGAGAATATAGAAATCCATGCCAAGGGTTGGCTGGAAGTTCTTAGCTCAATACCCGCAACCTTTTCTGATTCTGATTTACTAAATCTGTGGGGCGGGGATGAGAAGTATATGAGTATTTTTGGAGACCCTGAAGAGTTTATTAATGTTTCTGATTATTTGAAAAGAGTAGTGCAGAGGGTGCCAGATCATTATGTCCCGCCCGATACACGTCAGGCAGCTCTTGCTTTTTTAAATAGGAGATCTGCCAGATCATCATATTATGTCGGAGATAGCAACCTCCCAATGGCAGGGATGTATGAGCCATTTATTAGGGTTCAAATACTAGAGCGAAGAAATAAACTTCTCCTCAGCCAGATCTCTGCAAATTCAACTAACCAGGGTGAATTGTTGCAAAAATTAATATCGCAAATGGCAGGAGAAGAAGAGCGAGGGTTAGCTCGACTACATGACGTTGACACAGAAGCTACGGTAATGCGTTTAATAACAAATCTTTCCAATACGTTTCACACCCAAATAATCACGTCCCCTACTGGTGATTGGTATCTCGCCCCTACCAACCGTGGACTTCATTTCCATTCTAATAAGGTAGTTTCGATTAGTGATTCGGAGATAGAGGGGTTTTCAAGTGATGCTGGTAGAAGTGGTAGGGGTTTAGGTGTTAGAGCTGCAGTTATGCCCCATCCTAGGGGTGCTTCAGGATTATGGGACTACCAGTATGATGCAGATAGTCCTCTCGCTGGTGGATATAAATGGGAGGATGGGTCGTTGGGTAAAGTAGTCTCTGCGGGACCCCTTTGGCCTGAGTGGCTGCCTCGAAATAGTTTAGTCCTACCAACAGCGGGGAGGATAATAACCGCTATGCAGTTTGTGAACTCATCTTTTGAGGGAAGAAGCGCTGCCCTTACGCTCAGAGGAAATAAAAGAATACTTCCTATGACTTTAATCCGGATAGGTAGTAAAAT
>CAZXDQ010000473.1:0-1598 GCA_964639405.1 uncultured Syntrophomonadaceae bacterium
AAAAACTTAGACGAGGCTTGGGCGATAACGGAAGAAGACGTACTGCATGCTGTGGGAGGCCTACCTAAGGACAAGGAACATTGTTCTAATTTAGGTACTGGAGCTTTACAAAATGCTATTATGAATTACGTGATCCAGGCAGCAAAATGATAAGGTGTTTAATTGTTTTTTCAAAATATCGCCTTGAAACATGTTTGCCAGATATTTTGGGTGTTTGGCTAATTAATTTCCCAGGATATAATAAACCTTAATAAATGAAACAGGAGGAAGGAAGCTCTACATTGAAGCTGTGGTACCTTCATCAGTATTTTACAACTCCCTCCAAAGGAGGGGGAACCCGTTCTTATGAGTTTGCCAAGAGATTAGTTTGGCGTGGACACCATGTAACTGTAATCACCGGCAATTCTCGTCTCCAATTAGACTTTTCTTCTGGAGATAAGTGGAAAGAGATAGAAGTAGAAGGGGTACAAGTTATAGTGCTTCCCGTAGACTACTCCAATTATATGGAGACCTCACAGCGAATTAAAAGCTTTTTAGCTTTTGCCTGGTTGGCGATAAAAATGGGTTGGAAGCTCCCCCAGCAAAGAGATTCTTCCGGTTCTGCCTTTTCACCACCTCAGCTAATATTTGCCACTTCTACCCCTCTCACTGTAGGGATTCCCGGGATAGTTTTGTCTTGGCGCTACTGGATTCCTTTGGTGTTTGAAGTTAGGGATCTTTGGCCCGAAGCCCCGGTGCAAATGGGAGTATTCCGTAACCCTATCCTTATTGCCTGTTTGCGTGCTTTGGAAAAAATGACTTACTTTTTCTCCAAGCATATCGTGGCCCTATCTCCGGGGATAGCTAAAGGTATTACTCAAGGTAGGATTCCTCGCAGTAAAGTCACAGTTATTCCCAACAGCAGTGATAATGATTTTTTTTCTCCTGGACCTCCCGAGGAAGAATTTTTAAAAAAATGGGGACTGCAAGATACTTTTATAGTAGCTTATGCGGGTGCTTTGGGAGAAGCCAATGGGCTGGACTTGATAGCCAAAGCGGCGGCTTTCCTCCAGGAAAGGGGCGAGGAAAACCTGGTTTTTGCATTGGCGGGAGAAGGAAGGGGACGCCCTCTTCTGGAAAAAGAAGTGCAGGAACAATGCCTTAACAACGTTATTTTTATGGGGCAGCAGGATAAATACGAAGTGTGTCGGCTATATCGCGCTGCCGGTTGTGCCCTGGTGCTTTTTCGAAACCTCCCGGTGCTGCAGACCAATTCCCCTAATAAATTTTTTGATGCCTTAGCTGCTGGTCTGCCAGTAGTTTCCAATATGCAGGGCTGGATTTCTCGCCTCCTGCAAGAGCATTCCGCTGGTATCTCTGTTCCTCCGGAAGACGGTGAAGCCTTGGCAGAGGCGGTATTGAGGTTGAAGGAGCACCCGGAGGAAAGGGAAAGAATGGGTAGAAACGCCAGACACCTGGCCCAAACTCAATTTGATCGAGGTAGGTTGGCGATTCGATTAGAACAGTTGCTTAAGTCTTATGCAAAAAAATAATCAGTAAAGAGAGAGGGTGTTATTGTTTGCTGCTGTTTAGAAATGGAGAAGTATTTACTTTTAGCG
>CAZXDQ010000474.1:0-1593 GCA_964639405.1 uncultured Syntrophomonadaceae bacterium
GTGATAAATATTAATACCATCTTCTAAAGTAATGATAAATCCAGCGGGATCACCTGAATTAGCAGAATGGCAAGCTTGGACCATGGTAATACTCACCCCGTCAACCGATACGCTACCTCCTATGTTCATTCCTGTGCCGTAAACTAATTGTTCTTCAGGCATCCCTTCCGCTTTCATCTTGTTCCCAATTTCCGGTTGGCCTACCAGAGTAGCTCCGGTTTGTTTCAAAAGAGCGGAGGCGTCTGCCAAATGATCAAAGTGATCATGGGTGATTAACACTGCATCGATCTTCCCCGCTTCTTCTACTTTCAATTCATTAGATGGATTTCCTTCGTACCAAGGGTCTATTACCAACTTGAGCCCTTGGGCGCTAGTAATTTCAAAGGTAGCATGTCCCAGCCATTTAACCTGATTACTCATGAATAAATTAAACCTCCTTATTTCTTGTGCATAAGTCTTATTGTGCCCCCAAGAGGTAGTTGAATTAACCTTGGGTGGGTTTGATCTTTAAGATAACAGCGGCTGCGCTTGCAATTCTTGCTCGCACCACCGAGTTAGATCCTCCTGGAGAAAGTTTTGCAGTTTATCAAGATCACTATAATCCGGGTCCAGCCATTTATCCTCCCAAGAAGAAGAAACCAGCAGGGGCATCCGGGGATGGATTTCCGATATTCTGCCCCGGGAGGAAGCGGTAATGATCACTACCCTCCAGTCTAAATTGTTATCGGAAGTTTTAAAAGCCTGATACAATCCTGCCATAGAAAATAACTCCATATTAACAGTGTTAATAAAATATTTTATCCGCTGACTTTCTTCTTGCTTCCATTCGAAAAAACCGTTGGCAGGGAGCAGGCAACGATTTTGCAAGAAAGGCTTTTTAAACAGGGGTTTTTGCTGCAAGGTTTCTATCCGGGCGTTGATTACCGGTTTTTTTGTATTGGACAAGGGGAAACCCCAGGGAAGCAACCCCATTCTTTTAGGTTCTCTTTTGATTACCACCGGCACCTGATTAGTGGGAAATATTTCCTGGGCAGGCTCCCAGGAAAAGGAGGTTTCGGCAATTCCATAGGCATCCAAAAGAGTTTCTAGCTCTACTTGTAAGCTGTATCTTCCGCACAACAACTTCACCGTCCTATTCTTTATTCCATCATTAATAACCTTGGCAGTTCTTACTTGCTACTATTTTTATTCATTTCCATTGTTTTGACTGTCCATTGTCTAGACTGATTAAACTGTGTTAAATGTTGCAAACCATCATCTTAGTAATTAGGTAAGACTCTAACGGTGAACTTAAAAATTAGAAATATTTACGCGTTAGTAGCCTGATTTTAGCATCGTTAAACATTAACTGTCAATTCACCCGTAGAGAAAGTTTGGGTCAACCCTTAGAGTTTATTACAATTTTTATAGGTTTTTAATATTTTTATAAAAATAGCAGGATTTTCATCAATTCCCGTCGAATACCAAAAACCGTACTATTTAACTTTACTTATACTAAATTAGGAGTAACTACTCAAGCCGTTAAAAAGCTAAGATGATCAGGTTGCTAATGGCGGAGTGACTGTCAACGAGAGCTAGAAGTAGCCGGCGAAG
>CAZXDQ010000475.1:0-1588 GCA_964639405.1 uncultured Syntrophomonadaceae bacterium
TGGGGAATTTAGATGCAGTATTAAAAATTGGCTTGGATACAACTCTGAAATTAATGAACGGGCAGGCTGGGGGGATAATGCTTCTAAATGAAGAAAATGGTCACCTTTATTACCGGGTATCTCAGGGGTTCTCTCAACAATATTTTGAAGAAATGTACATGAAACCAGGAGAAGGAATAGCCGGGAGAGTAGCTCAGAGCGGAAAAGCAGTTTTGATAGACGATATTTCTAAAGATCCCCATGCTGCTCGGCCTGATCTTATCAGTATGGAAGGGCTTAAAGCTTTTGCCAGTGTCCCTTTAAAAGCAAAAGAGGAAGTGTTAGGAGTTATGAATTGTACTAGGCAGAATCCTTACAGTTTCACTCAGATGGACATTTATTTGTTGCAATCTATTGGGGACCAACTAGGCATAGCCATTGAACAAGCCAAGCTGCAGGAAAGTCTTCGACGGAGTAGAGAAAGATACCGACAACTTACCCGCCAGCTTATGGTGGCTCAGGAAGAAGAAAGAAAGAAAATTGCCCGGAATTTGCACGATGAAACCAGCCAGATACTGGCCAGCTTATCCCTCAATATGCAGGCGCTAATTGAAATGGCGGCGGATATTGGAATTCAGGATTCCAAATTTATGGATATTTTACAAAGAAGCCATTCCTACACGGTGCAAATTCATTCTGAGGTAAGCAGATTAATCTCTGATTTAAGGCCTACCCAATTGGACACTTTGGGCTTAGTGGCTGCAGTTAGACAACACTTACATTTAAACTTAGAACCCCAGGGCTTGGAAGTAGAATATGATTTGGACCCCCTGGATATCCCTTTACAATCGGAAGAAGAGCTAAATCTTTTTCGCTGGGTACAGGGGGCGGTGGGTAACATATTACAGCACTCCCGAGCAGAAAAGGTGAAGGTATCTATAAAGCAATTGGAAGAGGAGATATTGATAAAGATAAAGGATGATGGGGTGGGTTTTGATTCTGATATGCTTCCAGATATGAGGAAATTGGGAAGAGGTTATGGTTTGCTAAACATGAAGGAGAGGATGCATCTTATCGGCGGAAGTTGCTCGGTTAAATCCCAGCCTGGGGAAGGGACTACCGTGGAAGCTCATCTACCTATAGCTAACCGAAGCAGAAAATAATTTTAACTTGCAGTAACATGAGTCTTCCAATTAATTAAATTGTTTTATGCAATCAATCATACTTCTTTACCAATCTTATTGGGTAGGCAGTGGGTAATTTCAGTAAAATAAACCTGGTGAACGGAGAAGTTATATTAAAAGATTAAAGGATGAAGGAAAATGGAACCCATTAAACTATTGGTGGTTGATGATCATGCTATTGTTAGGGAAGGCATCTGCGCTCTGCTAGAAATGTATCAGGAGACCGAAGTTTTAGGAGAGGCCGCTGACGGTCACGAAGCTTTGGAAATGGTAGAGAGGTTAAAGCCCGACATAATATTAATGGATATTGTCATGCCAGGAATGGATGGCCTTGAAGCTACCCAACGCATTTGCAAAGATTATTCTTTTGCAAAAATTTTAGTGCTGACCCAGTATTCTGACCGGGAACACGCTTTGCAGATTAT
>CAZXDQ010000476.1:0-1582 GCA_964639405.1 uncultured Syntrophomonadaceae bacterium
GTAATGCAATCGCTGAAGCAAAAGGAGAGGTTTACTGCGGTAGCTGGCAGGGAACAGTAATTAAAGTTTCTCAAGACGGTAAGAAGATAGCTTCTTTAAAGATAAATGCTGGTCCTATTTGGAGTATGGTGATAGATAAAAAAGAGGCCGAATTGTTAATTGGATGCAGTCAAAATCAGGTAAAAAAAATTCCCTTAAATTCATTTTCTAAAAAAGATATGATGGGAATAACTTTGTCCGGGGACAATTTTGCTGTCAATGACCTTGCTCTCATGAAAGGAGGTAATGATATTATAATTGCTGGTGGAGATGGGTCTATCAAAAGAGTTCAGGGGAATAAAGTGAAATGGAAGTTCACCGATTATAACGGTAGTGTTAATGCTTTAGCTTTGAATAAAAATGGTCTTATCTTTAGTGGTGATGGAGACCTATCCACCCGTAAGAATACAGTTAAAAGAATAACACCGGAAGGCAAAGAAGCCGGGGTATTTGACCAATTTGATGATGCCATTACCGATATATGTGTTAGCGTTGATAATAATGTGGCTTTTTGTGCTAGTTGGGATGGTAGTATAAGAGGAATATCAGGAGGTGGAAAGGAATTATGGCAGTTTAGGGATTTTCCTGGAGTTGCTACAAGCTTGCTCTGTGTTCAAGGGGATTATCTTTGTTATGGCAATACCAAGGGAGATATAGGCCTACTTGAGCTAAATTCATAAACTCGATGTGGGGGTGATTGTAGTTTTTTGTCCTAAATGTGGAGAGGAAGTAGAAGCAAGCTGGAATTTTTGCCCTTCCTGTAAACATAATTTAGATGGCATGGGAGAAAAAAGAGACATAAAAGCAGTGGAAACTGAGAAAACTGAAGACAAATCTTCTGCGTTTTACGAGGAGAGTCACGCAGTGGTTATAGGCGTTAACGAATATAAGAAAGTTAGGTCATTAAATTCATCTGTTGCTGATGCAGAGGCAGTGGAAGAGGTGTTGCTTAACTTCGGTTTTCCGGAGGAGAACATTACAAAACTTGTAAATGAACAGGCTACCAGACAGAACATACAGGATACTTTGAAGGTTGAGATGCGAGAAAGGTGTGGAGAAGAGGATAGATTATTAGTATATTTCGCAGGACACGGCCAGGACTATGAGTTGAGTGAAGATGAGAGAGTGGGATATCTGCTGCCGGTAGATGCAGACCCTGATTATTTGCCTTCCCGGGGAATTTCTATGGAGGAAGTTAAGAAATGGAATCGTCATATACCGGCTAAACATATATTGTACGTAATTGACAGCTGTTACAGCGGTCTGGCTGCCACACGTTCGACAGGTTTGCCTCCAGATAGAGATGATTATTTAAAAGAGATAGGCCGTAGGAAAGTAAGGCAGATAATAACGGCAGGAAGCGGAGATGAAAAAGCGTTGGAAAAAGGTGGACATGGAGTATTTACCCGCACATTTTTGCGGGCTATAAAGGGAGATGCGGATCTGCATGGCAAAGGTGTTATCACAGGATTTGATCTAGGCAATTACTTAAACCTGAATTCGGAAAGTAAATTAGCCTAAATCGTCCTGATCACCATTAAAT
>CAZXDQ010000477.1:0-1571 GCA_964639405.1 uncultured Syntrophomonadaceae bacterium
AAAGATTTTTATTTACGAAGGCCTAAATGTTTCTAGATTTTTGGGCTTTCACAGAAAGGAATGGGAAAAAGAAAGAGAGAAATATACTGAGAAAATAGACCATGAATTAAGTTTACCTTTATTTATAAAACCTGCTAACCTGGGTTCAAGTGTAGGTATATCAAAAGTAAAATCAATTGAGAAACTACCAGAGGCTATAGATAAAGCAGCTACCTATGATTCAAAGATAATAGTAGAAGAAAATATTGAAGGCAAGGAAATAGAAGTAAGTATACTGGGAAATGAAAGCCCCAGTGCTTCAGTTTGTGGTGAGATTATTCCTTCCAAGGAGTTTTACGATTATGAAGCAAAATATTTGGATGATAATAGCGAGCTTATAATACCTGCTGATATATCAGATGAGCTTGAAAAGGAGATTAGAGAAATAGCTGTTAAAGCTTTTAGGGCTCTTGATGCAAAGGGACTTGCTAGAATAGATTTTTTTGTTAATGAAAGTACGGGAGAAATTTATATAAATGAAATAAATACAATGCCAGGTTTTACTGAGATAAGTATGTACCCTAAGTTGTGGGAAAAATCAGGCTTATCCTATAAAGAACTTTTAACTAAGCTTGTGGATTTGGCACTGGATATTCATAAAGAAAAGAAAAAAAATATTACAGATTTTAAGGAAGGATAATATTTTAAGCTTGATTATTCAATTGCAGCTATAGTAAAATTATATAATACAGTTATATAAACAAAACTTTTGTTTAACAATAGTAAAGGCAAGGGGGGAAATATAAGCTATGGTAGAGAAAGGAACTGAAAAAGTAAAAAGGGGAATGGCAGAGATGCAAAAAGGTGGAGTTATTATGGATGTGACATCTGCAGAGGAAGCTAAGATAGCTGAAGAAGCAGGGGCCGTTGCAGTAATGGCCTTAGAAAAAGTTCCTGCGGATATCAGGGCTGGTGGAGGAGTTGCCAGGATGGCAGATCCTGTGATTATAGAAGAGATTATGAATGCAGTATCTATACCTGTAATGGCTAAGGCCAGAATAGGTCATTTTATGGAAGCCAAAATACTTGAGAGCCTGGGAATAGATTATATAGATGAAAGTGAAGTATTAACACCAGCAGATGAGAAACACCATATCCATAAAGACAAGTTTAGTGTGCCCTTTGTCTGTGGTGCTAGGAATCTTGGAGAAGCACTTAGAAGAATTGGGGAAGGTGCCGCAATGATGAGGACAAAGGGAGAAGCAGGTACAGGTAATGTAGTAGAGGCAGTAAAACACATGAGAAAAATAATGGAGGATATTAGAGAAGTAGTTAACATGCCCGATGATGAACTTATGACTAAAGCCAAGGAGATGCAAGCCCCCTATGAGCTGCTAAAGGAAGTAAAAAAGGAAGAAAGATTACCTGTAGTAAACTTTGCAGCTGGTGGCGTAGCTACTCCTGCAGATGCTGCTCTTATGAGGTATTTGGGAGCAGATGGTGTCTTTGTAGGCTCAGGAATATTTAAATCTGGAAACCCAGAAAAGAGAGCAAGGGCAATAGTTGAGGCTACTACCCATTATAATGACTAT
>CAZXDQ010000478.1:0-1568 GCA_964639405.1 uncultured Syntrophomonadaceae bacterium
CAAGAGGGATACGGTGATCGAAGCTTTTAATAAAACCGGAGCCGATGGGTTTATGATCGGCAGGTTGCCGACACCTCTCTCTTTTATGTCCGGTGGTTTCCCGAATCGCATGATGCTTCCGGGCAAAGATGTACCAGAAGATGAAATGTGGCAGTTTCTGGAAAACAAAGAGACCATTACCTTGGAGGATTACCAGGTAATAGCTCAGAAAGGCTGGCAAAATTTTCTTCCAGAACTGCTCCCCCGTTTTACTGATTATCGAGCAGAGGAACTGCCTCAATGGATGGAGAAAGAAAAAGCGGAAGGCAAGAAAGATGTAGAAGCTTGGGAAAAGGCAGAAGTCCCCTTACTGTGCGGAGGCGCTACTACTCCACCTTTTGAAGTGCTGGCAGCGGGGAGAACCATGATTCAGTTTTATATGGACTTAAAGCGTCATCCGCATAAAGTTTTGGCAGCAATGGAAGCCATGCTCCCGGACTTTATCGAGGGAGCTTTGGAAAATGCTAGGTATTATGGAGTAAACCGCATCGTAATTACCGGTAACCGTTCCTGTGGTGGATTGATCTCCTTGGCCGATTTCGAAACATTTGCTTTGCCTTATTTAAAGCAAATGGTGGAGGAATTTTGTGCTAAAGGAATGGGCGTAATGCTTCACCTGGATTCTGATTGGACGCCCAACTTGCCGTACTTTAGAGATTTTCCCCGAGGATGCATTTTGCATATCGATGGGAGCACTGATATCCGGGAAGCTTTTCGGCTTTTAGGAGGTCACTTTGTGCTTAAAGGAGACGTGCCAGCGGTGCTCTTGTCCACTGGAAGGGTGGAGGAAGTAAAAAAGTACTGCCGGAAGCTGCTAAAAAACCTGGGTCAAACTGGTTTTATCCTGAGTTCCGGGTGTGATGTTCCTATGGACGCCCGGCCGGAAAACGTACGAGCATTGGTAGAAGTTGCTGAGGAATTTGGTATCAATGATATTTTAGAGTAATCGAAGGTAAACAATCATAATTTATGGGTAGGCGGAATCTAAATTTTTATGTATACTGAAATATATCAGTTTGACCCCTTCTGGGGTAGAAACAGAGGAGCGATAGGGATGACTTTCTCCATGCTGGCGGAAATAGGGGACCTGTTCTCTTTGGGGGTATGGGAGTTAGACAAAGAGGGCCAGGTGCTAAATAAAAACCGGTTTGCCGAGCAGTTGTTCCCTGGCCAAGAGTGGGAAAGTTTCCAAGAGATACAAGAATTTTTAGGATGGGAAAAGGCAATCCCTTCAAAGGTTTACCGGCTGGCGCCTCAGGAAAACTTACTATTGAAAGCGGCACTATTTACTGTCGATGGAGCAGATTATCTCATTATGGAGAGCATAACCGAGGATGCGGAAAAAGATTTTCGCCTCTATTGCCTGGAAAATATTGTAGAGCAGCTGCCGGTAGGGGTATTAGCTACCCGCCAAGAAGATGGCACCATCTTTATCTATAACCAACAAATAAGCAGTTTTGAAGGATTAAACCCTTCTGATGTTCTGGGTAACCATATTACTGAAGTTTACCATACCACCCCCGAGAAAA
>CAZXDQ010000479.1:0-1559 GCA_964639405.1 uncultured Syntrophomonadaceae bacterium
AGTAATTAGCGGTATACTCGAATCTCTGGGCTTCCAATTTACGGATGAAATTGAAGAAGCCGATCTGGTGGTTATAATAACCTGCGCGGTAAGGCAGAAAGCGGAAGAAAAAGTTTCTACCCTCCTGGGGAAACTTCGCCCCTGGAAAGGGAGGCACCCCCAAAGCTTACTAGCGGTAGGGGGATGTATGCCTCAGCAGCGGGAAACCGCTGATTACATTAACAGAAAATTTCCCTTTGTGAACATTATTTTTGGAACTCACGCTTTACCGCATTTTCCCGATCTGTTAAAAGAAGCTCAGGAAAGTAAACAACCGGTTATAGATATTGAAGAGACTTATACTTCAAGGGAAAGCCTTCCTACGCGTCGAGGAAGTTCATTTCAAGCCTGGGTGCCAATTATTTACGGTTGCAATAACTATTGCTCCTATTGCATTGTACCTTACGTCAGGGGAAGAGAAAGAAGCCGCAGGCAGAAGGAGGTAATGGATGAAGTAAACAGATTAGAAAAACAGGGATACCGGGAAGTAACCCTCCTGGGACAGAATGTAGACGCTTACGGTAAAGATCTTTCCCCGGAGGAGAATTTGGCTTCCTTGCTAGAAGGAATAAACTCCCTGGAAGGTTTAGATCGTATTCGTTTCTTGACTTCCCATCCCCGAGATTTTAATAAAAACATCATTGAAGCGGTGGCTGATTTAGACAAGGTTTGCGAACATTTTCATCTTCCCTTGCAGTCAGGAAGCAACCGTATACTTCGACTGATGAATCGAGGATACACCCAAGAGCACTATGTAGAACTAGTAAAGAAAATCAAGGAACTGGTACCTGGTGCTGCTATAACTACTGATATAATCGTTGGTTTTCCCGGAGAAACCGATGAGGATTTTGCCGATACTATGGAACTGGTAGAAAGAGTTAAATTTGACGCAGCCTATACTTTCGTTTACTCACCTAGAAAAGGTACTCCTGCCGCTGAAATGCATGATGATGTTCCCCATAAAGTTAAAAAACAGCGGATAGTGTACTTAGTAGAGAGACAAAAAGAAATAGGTTGGGAAATAAACCGTCGCCTGGAAGATCAAATCTTGGAAGTACTGGTAGAAGGGGTAAGTAAGGAAAACCCGCAAAAATTGACCGGGAGGACCCGCACCAATAAGCTGGTCCATTTTTCCGGTCCTCCTTCTCTGCAGGGGCAGTTGTGTTTAGTTAAGATTAAAGAGGCTAAAACCTGGCATCTCCAGGGAGAGTTAGTTAAAGAGGAAATAGCGAAGCAGAGGTTTTAACCCAAAAATTAATTAAGACAAAATTTATGATAGTGCTACTTAAATAAGGACAATAGCAATTATAGTAACGGAAATATCTTCCCCACCAGCCCTGGGGTAGGAGGTATAGTTTTGTCTGGAAAGCTTACCCCCATGATGGAACAATACATTTCTATTAAAGAAAATCATCCTGACAAGATAGTATTCTTTCAGGTAGGGGATTTTTACGAAATGTTCTACGAAGACGCTGAAATAGTATCCCGCGAACTGGACTTGATCCTGACCACCCGGGATG
>CAZXDQ010000480.1:0-1550 GCA_964639405.1 uncultured Syntrophomonadaceae bacterium
AAGCGCTACTGCTCATGCTGCCGGCAGGAGAACCGGAAATATATTCAAAGCCTCCCCGGTGGTACTCACCTCCGGCATAGTTATAAGCCTGGACCAGGTGGGGAGCAAGCTCATCGGAGAGAGGCTGCCGGAAGGTGCTGTATTCCATCTCCAGGGGAGCAAAAATATGTTCTTCCACGTATTCTTCGAAGGGCTGCCCGGCAACCTTTTCCACCAGGTACCCCGCCAGGGCGGTACCGTAGTTGGAGTAGGCCATCACCTCTCCCGGAGGAAACACCCGGGCGGGCTGGTTTTGACGCAGGTACTCTTCCAGGGAGGTCATCTCCTCCCGGGAGGTAACGAAGAGACCGGTTCCTATATCTTCAAAACCGGGAGTATGGGTAAGCAGGTGAGCCAGAGTAATGGGTTCTGCCTCGCTGCCGTCCAAAAGACGAGAAGGAATCTGTAAGTCCAGGTAGGTATTCACATCCTCCTTTAAGTCCAACTCCCCTTGCTCCACCAGCTGCATCACCGCCGTCCAGGTGATCAGCTTGGAAGTAGAGCCCGTGCGGAACAGGGTACGTTCCGGATCCACCGGCTCCCGCTCATCCAGGTCGGTGTAGCCGTAACCCTTGGAGAGCAGTATCTCTCCGTCCTTCACCACCGCCAGGGTGGCGCCGGGTATGTTTTTTTCACCCATGCGGCTGGACATCACTCCATCCAGGAAAGTTTCCATGTCTTCTAAAGCTGCAGGTCCCGCATATGCAGAGAGGGGTATTATTAGCATACACAGCCATACCCCACATATTATTGACCACATTATTAACTTTTTCATACCTCTTTTCTCCCTTCGCAAAAAAGTTATGCTTTTACATTTTCAATCCTGACTACGGGAGCAACAACGTGCATTCCTGGTTAACCGCCCCCTTTCTCTCGGGGCATAAACATGTGATAGATGGTAAGGGGACCTGCTTTAACCGATTTTATATCCCGGTAGCCATTTTTAAGGTAAATGTGGCGATTTTTCTCCTCCCCGGTAAACAGGTATATCCCGGAGGCTTTTTCGTCACGGCAAACTCGTGGCAATTCCCGGAGTAATTTGGCCCCAATTCCTTTCCCCCGGTGCCCGGAAGACACTGCCAGGGACTCCAGGGTAATATAGGAGGGAGGAAGTTCTTTGCGGGACGGTTCCATTTTACGCTTCAAATCCTGCCCCTGACGGTGCCGGGCCTTTAAAATTAGGCGCAGCAGCCTGGGCAACCTCGGCAGGAATATCCTCCAGGTCACAGAAAAAGGGATAGCCTTGGACGATTTTAGCATGGCTGCTCCTACCACCCGGTCGCCTTCCAAGGCTACCAAGGCTGGATAGCCCCCTCTCATAGCCTTTAGGGCCATAATCTCTGAATTTAAGCGATAACTTTTCCTTACGCTTTCCCTGGAGAAATCATAAACACAGCGGGTAACGGCTTCCCCGTAAAAAGCTTCACTGGTTACTTCAACTACCCCCTCCAGATGTTTTTGACTCAGTTTTTCCAGTTTTATCTCCGGCAACCGTTATCACTCCTGACTTT
>CAZXDQ010000481.1:0-1529 GCA_964639405.1 uncultured Syntrophomonadaceae bacterium
CTAAAGTAGTAAAAGAAGCTCAAAAACAACAAATTCCATTGCGTATCGGAGTAAATTCTGGTTCTTTAGAACAAGATATTAGAAAAAAATACGGTAAAGCCATTGCAGAAGCCATGGTAGATTCAGCCTTAGGTTACCTGCAAATTGCTGAATCATTAGGGTATTATGACACAATTGTATCCCTTAAAGCCTCTCAAGTACAGAAAACAGTGGAGGCCTATCAATTAATGGCAGACAAAAGCAATTCTCCCCTTCACGTGGGAATTACTGAGGCGGGTCCTTATTATAGCGGTACCATTAAATCGGCGGTGGGAATAGGAGCTGTGCTGGCTCAGGGAATAGGCAATACTATTAGAGTATCCCTGACCGCTCCTCCAGAAAAAGAAATTGGAGTAGCAAAAACTATTCTTCAGTCTCTGGGGTTAAGAACATTTGGTCCGGAAGTCGTGTCTTGTCCTACCTGCGCCAGGACTGAAATAGACGTGGAAACCTTGAGCCAGCAAGTGGAAGAATTGGTACAAAATAACTCCAAGCCCATAAATATTGCTGTTATGGGATGTGTGGTTAATGGTCCAGGAGAGGCTCGGGAAGCGGATATTGGGGTAACCGGGACCAAGCAATACGGAGTTATTTTTAAAAAGGGGAGCATCATAAAAAAAGTTAAACCCAATGATTTATGGCAAGCCTTAAAATCAGAAATTGACCACCTTTCGGGGGAGGAGACCTTATGAAAGAAGGTTTCAAAGTAGCAGCAATTATTCCTGCTTACAACGAAGAAAATACTCTAAAAGAAATTTTAAAAACTTTAAAAAGAGTAAAAAAGATACACCAGATAATGGTTATTAGTGATGGCTCAGAAGATAACACAGCTGAGGTGGCTCATGAGTGTGGAGTTGAAGTAATAGATCTGTTGGACAATAGAGGAAAAGGCGGAGCTATAAAAGCGGGCATACAACACACCGACGCAGAAATATTGGTACTGCTGGATGGAGATTTGATAGGATTAACTCCTAGACATGTTCAACAGTTAATTGATCCGGTCCTGCTAAATGAAGTGGAAATGAGCATTGGCATTTTTCAACAAGGCCGTATGGCTACTGATTTGGCACAGAAAATGGCGCCTTTCCTTTCTGGCCAACGTGCTTTAAGAAGAAAATTAATAGATAATATTTCTCAGTTAGAGTTATCCCGTTTTGGGGTGGAAGTAGCCTTACACACTTATACTGAAGAGCATCATATTCCGTACCGGGAAGTCAAGTTGCCCGACCTATCCCACGTAATGAAAGAAGAAAAATTGGGGGTGGCCAAAGGCATAGCTGCACGAATTAAAATGTACTGGGATATTTTAAAATACGTGCTGCGTTTTAATCAGTCGCCTAAATGATAAGTTTGCCTTATAAATGTCGGAGGAAGCTTTGGAGGTCGGTTTCTTTTGAGGTTAGTTTCTTTGTTTTCAGGACTAATGGGAAGCATGTTTGGGTTTGCTGCGGGAGGAATTTATTTATTCTACACTTCTTCTCCTTTAGCAA
>CAZXDQ010000482.1:0-1519 GCA_964639405.1 uncultured Syntrophomonadaceae bacterium
ATGCCTCAATACTTTCATTTAACTCCGAGTCAAGTCCATCTACTCTATCTACTAGGGCTTCGTGCCTATCTATCAGGTCGTCTATGTGAGCTTTTTTAGCTAAAATTTCCAGGGTTTGATTGGAGCCTAGATCATCTGGGCTATCAAGCACTGCAATCTGACCAGCCGGATTCATTCCCACATAAAAATAAGATAACGTATCACTGGCAAAACCAGAAACCCCTGTAATTAACAATAAACCCATTACTAACAGCGAACTTAAAAGAGTAAATAATTGTTTTTTACTTAGTTTTTGAAAAAAGGTCATGGTTGTTTCACCTCCAGATGTTTTATTATTACTTCATTAACATAACAGAACAGCGATAAGATCAAGATTTTTTCATACCGAATCATTCTCACCTCTCTTTTTTATTTTTTTATAATACACATTTTAAAAACCCCCATCACTTCATTGTTTTGGGATAAAGTAAAATAATTACTTTGCCCCTGTTCGTATCACAACACCTTCTTGATAATTTTCCGGCTAGTTGCAGCAACACCATTATTAGTAGTCAAATTTATAGGTTATAAGACAAAAAACCCGGCTAAAATCTTCTGGCCGGTTACGCTACTAGCTCCACCGGGTCAAAGCGTCCATCTAAAGGCCCGGTTTCATTGCTTCCATCACTTTATTTATTTTTAAGAAAAATTTAATACCAACCTAAGAGATAGAACCTTTTAATTTTGGTGTCTAAATTTTCCAGATTATGCTCTACTTATAATATACAGAGATTCGGACAATAAAACAATTATACTAAAGTATAATTTTTAGTAGAATTAACCTAAAAATCATCAATAACTCCTCAAAGGTGCCGCCAAAACTCGGGTATTGCTCGCCATTTGGATATGTACCTCAGGTGAAATTGTGCCTTAGCCAGTTTGTTCCTCCTAAGTCAAGATAAACTGTTTCTTTCTCATCCTCCATAACCTTGGCCTTGTCAGCTGGGTAGCTTGCCCAGGTCTGCCCGCACTAGAAGCTCCCAAACGGTGTAAGCCACTGTCGTCCAGCTAGTATACACTGCCTCAACAAACAAAAAGCCCCTTTTGTGAGGGGCAAATATTTACAAATATTTAACCATTATGAGACTAACATATTTGTTTTAATCACCGCTTGCTTCAATGGTTACATCTGTTTCATATAAGACCCTTCTCCCTAGTTGGTCATATACAAGCAATTGGATAGTCCAATCACCGGGTTCCAACCAACCAAGATCAACCCAATAATCTATGTCATAGTTGGCCCGAAAAACGCCAGGATTTTCAGTATCCCCTACGTTATCACTGCCGTTTGTGATAGAAACTATACTAGGTCCAGACCATTGCATCGACCAATAATCAATATGTTCGCTGTAGGCTATTCCTTCGAAGGTTACTATGCCTGAAAGAACTGCACCTTCCTCAGGCGATGTTATTTCTGCTACAGGTGGCGTAAAAACGATATCTAGTAATCCTTCTATCTCCTCTATCTGAGCTTTCAAAG
>CAZXDQ010000483.1:0-1517 GCA_964639405.1 uncultured Syntrophomonadaceae bacterium
CAGGGGGGATAAAAGGGGCGAAATTGAGGAGCTGTTGATAAGAAACTATGAGCTGTCGGATAGCTCGTAAATTTTAAGCGTGATCCTCAAAAGTCTCCCTTAAATAATACGAGAGCAAAAATGTTTTTTCTTATTATGACTTTGCCCAGGAACAAGCTTATGTTTACCTGCTTCCCCCTCGGATAACGCCTGTTTTGCTTTGATAAGAAGGAACGCAGGGGTTACAAAAGAGTTGCGTCAAATGTGTCCAAACGATAGATACCCAAGGCGAATGGTGGGGTCAGGACACTGGGGATTCCTTCCCTTCATACAAAAAAAAATGGCGCGAACTTAAGCATACAGTCCGCAAGCCATTATTGAACACAATTCACTTTAAATACGGAGAATCAAGATTGCTCTTTTTATTATTCTTCAAAAGCCTCCCGAACTTCCCATACCTGCCAAACCTTACCTACTAGATCGGGACCTGGCTTCAAGGTCTTTTTCCCCGGCTTCCAGCCAGAAGGGGTGGCTTCAGTTCCCCCGGATTCTCTCACCAACTGAAAGGCTTGAACCTGGCGGAGGGATTCGCTGACATTTCTACCTACGGGGGGAGCCAAAACTTCGAATCCCTGGATAATCCCATCTGGGTCTATAATAAATCTTCCGCGTGTCTCTACTCCCGAGTCCTCATCATAAATCCCGTACTGTTTTCCTATGCTTCCGTCCTGATCAGAAAGCATTGGGAAAGGAACATCTTTATTGATCATTTTTGAGAGTTCATGTTCGTTCCACATTTTATGCACAAAAACACTATCCACGCTTATAGAAAGAACTTCTACGCCCAGCTTTTGGAATTCTTCATGTTTTTCAGCAACTGCTGAAACTTCGGTGGCTCAAACAAAGGTGAAATCACCTGGGTAGAAACACAAAAACACCCATTTGCCCTTAAACTCTGAAAGGCTGATGTTCATAAATTTTCCCTGATGGAATGCCGGTGCTGTAAAATCCGGGGCGGGCTTTCCTACTTTCACCATGTCTTGTTTTTCCTCCTTTATAACTTGTTGGCTTTCCAAAGACGCTCCCTCTGGTTGAGGTTTTTTGATGGATGGCCTCTGGCATCCTGGTTTAAATTCTTCTGGCATAGAAATCCTCCTTTTAGATATTATCAATTAATCATTGATTCCACTGCAAGAATACACTTTTTTGCCCTTTGTATTTAATGAGTTGGGAAAACGCCTCAGCTTAATGTCCAAAGTGGAGACATGGCACTAAAGACAGTGGTTTTCTGCTCATAAGTGGGGAAGGTGGTTATTTATCAAACCCCAAAATGACTTTTTCACTGGAATCAAACTTAAACCCTGCGCTCTTTTTTAATACGAACAGGTGCTCGCCTGAGTAAAGCAGGCAAGCAAAATCTCGATCATGAGCAAGCATAGAAATATTTCCAGAGCTAATCATTGTAATCATTAAAAGTTATACCTCAAGGAGATGACTTAATGGCTGCTCCAAGGAAGAGAAAGAAAACCCCCCAGAAA
>CAZXDQ010000484.1:0-1514 GCA_964639405.1 uncultured Syntrophomonadaceae bacterium
TATTCGGTCCTGGGTTTCGTAACTGCGATAAGCAGAGCTGACCCACAAGTTAATTCCGTCTTCCTGGGCCGCCTGATACATCTTCAGCAAGTGCTCTTTGGGTTCCTCGCGTAACTTAGTACCGGGGTTAGCTATGTATTCAGGCAATTCCATCAGATCATCAGGATGGTATTTGCCTAAAGTGGTTTCTTTGGTAACCTTAGCCAATAAATTGTCACCATCCACTTGAGGGAATTCTTCCACCCTAGTTTCTCCTTCTTTATCACTTTCCCCCTCTCCATTATACTCGTCCTTTTCCTTTTCCTCTTCTTCCGGTTTTTCTTTCTCTGATTCTTCTTTCTGGGGAGCAAAATCAGCCTTTAGATTTCTATCATCTTGTTTTACGGTAAAAGTGTAATTGAGGTCAGTGCTTACCTTAGAACCGTTTTCTATCCAGCCGGTAAATTTATACCCTTCATGAGGAAAAGCTTCAGCTGTAACTTCTGCACCTATTTCAAGATCACCACTCAGGTTTGCCGTACCTCCTTCGTTATATGAAACTTGTACTTCAGGTTTATCCACCGTTTCTTTTTCCTCAGTCTCTCGAGAGAACGGATTTCCACACCCCCATGAAACCATTAGCAATGTTGCTAGAAGGAAAAACAGAGAAAATAAAGACAAGAAATATCTTGCAATTCTCATTTTATAATCATCCTTATTATATATTTTATGTCATTCAGCTCCTGCAGGAGCTAAAAGTAATCGCTGTTCTATTTGCTGAACTTCATCCTTACCGAAAGGCACAGATTTGTATTCTTGATCCAGCCATAACGAAAGCTGGTCGTCGTAATGAGGACTGAAAGGATGTCCGGAATTCCCTATAGCCAATACATCGTAGCCCCGATTTGCTTCTACATCTACAACCCACCTCCAGGGCGCCGCGTGGGTCACCTGAAAAGGACGGGTATAGGGAAAACTCATATTTCCAGGAGTATTACCACTTCCTTCCACAGGATAAGGGCCCCGGTTCAAAAATGGTTCCAGTAGCTCTTCTTGCGCCATTTCATGGGCAAAAGTGATGGTATGCCGTTCACCCCATTCCCATTGCTCTGGAGAAAAACCCTCTTTATCTGCAAGTTCTTGCACCACCTGTTCAAAGGAAAGAACTATAATCCGGTCGCGGGCAGCAGCTCCTTTTGCCCCTTCGTGTTGTAACCAACGAGAATCTCCGCTTAGCAGTTTTTGATCCACCACATTAACCATAGAATTATACTGTAAAAACCGCTCGTATAGTTCTTCACCTAGATCTTCTAGGAAAATATTTTCTACTATCTGTAAGTACAGGGAATGATAGATAAGGGGAGCCGCCAGTTCGGAATGATCTACCGGTTCTTCCTGCCACTCCTGCAACAACTCCCGGGCACGTTCTCCCGTTTGGTCAAATTCCTGCTCTTGGAGGGCTTCAAGAAAAACGGGTAGTAATACCTCCGCCTGAGTATTGTAAAAGCTGGTTTGAATTTCTTTCATATCCTTTA
>CAZXDQ010000485.1:0-1511 GCA_964639405.1 uncultured Syntrophomonadaceae bacterium
TAAACTTGCTTAATACTGCTTCTCTGGGGTTCTGTTACCATGCAGTGCAAGGTCAAGTTTTAATATATAGTGAAATGGAAGAAGTATACCAGTTTAAAGAAGATATCTTCATCAAATATATGGATTTTTATCCGTTCATCAAAGAAAATCTTACTGATTTGCTTACCTAATATTACCGAAGGCTATTAGCTAAGTAACTTTTTTTACATTAAATTAACTTCCGCCACCACTAGAGGGTGGAAAATGAAACCCCCTCTCCCTATCCCTCTCCCACCAGGGGAGAGGGGAAATGTCGAGTCGAAGAAGTAGTTTGGCTATACGTGTTTCCTCCCCACCACCGGGGGAAGGATCAAGGTGGGGGGATACCATAAAAGGGCAGTTGGTATTCGGCAAGAAGGTATTTTCTGAGTAGTCATATGGCAAATTTCACCAATTTGGAAGTGCTTGAACTAAGAGGTTGTGGCTTCAATGATGATTTTTCTTTTCTAACGCCAAGGGGACGGTTCCATCGTCTTCCCGGTTAAGGTGCGGGGACACACCCTCTTCAGAGGAATGCCCCCATCTGTCTCCGCTTCGCTCCGGTGACGCTCGAACCGTCCCCGCAGGCACAGACTACCTCTTAACTTAGGTTTACCCTGGTTTATATGTATGGTATAGTAAAGTTAATCTTTACTTTTAGCTGAATGTAAAGGAGTGTGATTTATGGGGCACTATGTTAAAGTTTCCGAAAAGGGCCAAATTACTTTGCCTGCGGAATTAAGAAAAAAATTAAATGTTGAACCCGGTTCATTTATTGAAATTAAAGAAGAAGAAGGAGTTTATAAGATTATCCCTCAAAAACAGGGTATAAAAAGGTTAAAAGGCGCTGTGCCGGTTGAAGGAAAGCAAGATTTTAAACATTCCAGGGACAAAACGATGGAGGAGCTATCCCATGAAAAAGAGCCGGGTAATTGATGCCAATATCATACTCCGTTTTTTAACCAATGACGAACCGAAAATGGCGCAAGACTGCGAAATACTGCTGCAGGAAGCCGAAAATAACAAGAAGCAAATATATTTGCCGGATATTATTTTGGCCGATATTGTCTGGACCCTGGAGAAATTTTATAAACTTCAGAAATCCGAAATTCGTGAACTCATTTTACCGGTAATCGGTTTAAGAGGAATGCACTGTAACAGTAAAGCTACTATCAGGCGGGCTTTGCAAATTTATGTGGAAAAAAATATCGATTGGACTGACGCTTTCGTGGCTGCCTCTATGTGGTCATCCGGGCAAGAAGAAATTTATTCTTATGATAAAGATTTTGATAAAGTGGAGGGTGTCACCAGAGTTCAGCCTTGAGTGGGCGTACTGATACTAGCTTCTTTCAAGGTGAATAATAATTAGGGTCAGCCGGCTGAGAATAGCCTTGCCTGAGCACGGCTCCACGCCCTGAATTCTTGACAAGAGCCTATCAATTGACAAAGTAAATGCAACCTGTTTTCCAGGTAGGGTTGCATTTACTTTGTCA
>CAZXDQ010000486.1:0-1507 GCA_964639405.1 uncultured Syntrophomonadaceae bacterium
GGCAATCAAAGCAGAGCAGGCAATGCTTGGGCTCAATATTTCTCTTCTTATGGGCATTAATAGATATGGCTTCCCCGGGGCAGTTTTTATCGCATAAACCGCAGGAGTTGCATCTATTTTTATCCACCACCAGCTTTGCTCTAGAAAACCGGGAGGTTAAGCTGAAGAGTATCCCAAAAGGGCAAAGGTAGCGGTGCCAGAAAGAAGCCACGAAGAAAAGAGAAATCACTACTGCCAGCACTATCAACACTACAAAAAAGGGAAATTCCACGTTCAAAGCAGCGCTTATTACTATCACTGCCAAGAGTAGTACCACCGGGAGGGGGCGAAAATAAGCGCTACCAGCCCAAGTGGGTGATGCTAAACCCTTTCTTTTTTTTCGTTTTTTCCATTCCTCTCCCGGGCGGGTAGCCGTGAACATGGGGCAAAGATAACCGCAGTAAAATCTTCCAAATAAAGTAGCTGCCAATACGGCCACCAGGGTCAAAATCATCCACATCTGCATCCTGCCGCTGATTATTAAAAATACAAACAAGGAAAAAAAGATAATTTGTAGAATCGCACGCCACTTAGACATAATTATTCCTCCTTGGTAGATTTGCTAACGGAACAGCCCTTTGCGGAAAAGCTTCATAATTTCTTCTAAGGCTCTATCAAAGACCTGTCCTTCTTCTTCCGGCTGATGCCCCCGCTCGATCAAGTACTCCCTCATAATGGCTTCAATAGATCCAAATAGCATTACCGCCAGGATTTCCGCATCGACATTTCTTAGATGCCCTTCTTTTACTCCCTGTTTAATAATCTCTTCAATAAATTTTCTCAGGCCAGCCCGTCCCTGCGCATCGACACAGGTATGTTGCCGCTCTTCTAAAATAATTTTTATCAGGGCCGGTTCTTCCCGTACCTCGGCAAAATGCTTTTCCAGGATACTGCGTATCTTCTCCATAGGAGAGGCTTCTTTTAGCATTAACTCCTCAAAAAAAGTTTTTCGTTTTTCGTATTCCACCTGGAAAATATATTCCAGCACGTCAACTTTGTTCTGAAAGTAATTATAGATAGTCCCCACCGCTACCCCGGCTTCTTCGGCAATCCGGTCGGTAGTAGCCTTGTGGAAACCCTGTTCCGCAAATATTTTTATAGCTGCTTTGCGTATAACTTCTTTTTTATCTCTCATCGCTAACCTCCACTAAAGTTACAGTATTAAAAAACCGTCTAAACACCTGACTAATTTGCTTCTTACTCGTTTCCGTCCTGCGAAAAATTCAATAAAAACCCCATTTTTTAATAACGTACAAAACGTATAAGAAAGCTGAAAAGCTTTGCCTCCATAATAATCTCCGTAAAAGCATATCCATAAAAAACATATCTTGAATGAGATCTCACTCAAAGTATAGCACATTATAAATAAGCCTTCAAGTACAACGTGACAGTAACTCCGTCCCCTTGTCACATTCGATCTCCTCCCTTATCACGTGGGCGGTACCCAGGGTGGGATGCCCGACAAAAG